>JBAYOX010000014.1:0-15866 GCA_041678025.1 Aminobacteriaceae bacterium | reverse complement strand
CGTAAGGGAAAAGCACTCCCGGCGCGAGGGACGGCAGGAGCTTTACGAGCAGATGCTCACTCTGATTCAGTAGGCGAGGGAGCGCGATGAAATCATTTTTCAACAGACTCGAGGAGTACATCCTCGTCGGGGGGCTGGCCGTCCTTGTGTTTATAGTCTGCCTCCAGGTGACGATGCGGTACTTCTTTCATACAGGACTTACGTGGAGCGAGGAGGTAGCAAGATTTCTATTCCTGTGGCTGGTCTGGCTCGGAGCGGCCTACGCAGCGAAGAGACGAACCCATCTCAGGATAGAGGCCTTCACGCAGAAACTCTCCCCGAACGTCCGCAGAAAGGTCGACTTCATCGCGCTTCTTATATGGATCGCCTTCAGCGCGTTTCTTACATGGAAGGGGGCGGAGCTGACCATGATACTCTTCAGGAGAAGGCAGCTCTCCCCCATCCTTGAGATCAAGATGGCCTGGGCCTACGCCGCCGTTCCCATAGGTGCGGGGCTTATGCTTCTGAGACTGCTTGCACAGGTCGGGCCTGCGCTGCGCGGCGAGGAGGGACGGAGATGACCGGCATTACCATACTGGTAGTCTTTGGGCTTATCGCCTTCACCATGACCATCGGCGTCCCGATAGGCATCGCGGTGGGCTTCTCCACTGCGGTGACGATGTACTTCACGAGTAGCACGCCGCTGATCTTCATAAGCCAGAACGCCTTCACCGCGCTGGACTCCTTCCCTCTGCTGGCTCTGCCGCTGTTTATCCTGTCGGGCAACCTGATGAGCTATGGCGGCATATCCAAGAGGCTGGTAAAGCTGGCGGACAGCATCGTAGGAGCCGCCACAGGGGGGCTTGCCATGGTGACCGTCATGGCCTGCATGTTCTTCAGCGCTATCTCCGGGTCGTCCGTGGCGACAGTGTCCGCTATCGGCAGCTTCATGATCCCGGAGATGAAGCAGAAGAAGTACGACGAGGGATTCGCCGCCGCCCTGACGGCCTCTGCGGGCTCGCTGGGAGTCATCATCCCGCCGAGCATATCGTTCGTCGTTTACGGAGTGATGACAGGAGTTTCAATAGGGGAGCTCTTCATCGCAGGCATTGTCCCGGGGCTGCTGCTGGGCTTCGCCCTTATGATAGTCGCCTACGTTATCTCCAAGAAAAAAGGGTACACCAGCGACGGGGCACAGGCCAGGGGCAACTTCCTGGCATCCCTGAAGGACTCCTTCTGGGCCGTCATGGTGCCGGTGATAATTCTAGGCGGAATCTACGGCGGCGTCTTCACCCCGACCGAGGCGGCGGGTGTGGCGGTGGCATACTCCCTCTTCGTGGGAATATTCATCTACAGGGAGCTGACGGCTAAGAAGCTCTTCTCCGCCTTCCTGGAGACTATGTTGGTCAACGGTGCCGTCACCTTCATGATAGGGCTCTCGATGGCCTTCGCGCGCTTCCTAACGATCGCCGGAGTTCCCAAGTACATGACCACCACGATACTTGCCTTCTCGGAGAGCGGCGCGGTCACGCTGTTGCTCATAAACGTCATATTTCTTGTGGTCGGCTGCTTCATCGACAACCTGTCGGCGGCCATAATCCTCGTCCCCATACTGCTGCCGATCGTAACCAGCTTCGGAGTGGACCCGCTCCACTTCGGCGTGATCTCAACGGTCGCACTTGCGATCGGCTTCATCACGCCCCCCTACGGGCCCAACCTGTTCGTCGCATCGGCCATCTCGGGGGTGTCGATCGAGAGGATAACTCGCCATATCTGGTCGTTCTGCGCTGCACTGATAATCGTACTGATGGTCCTGACCTACATCCCGGCGCTCAGCACGGGCCTGGTCGCCCTAATATACAACTGATCGGAGCCCTTTAACGAGGTCAGAATGTGATAGAATATCGGATACTATTGCATTTCACTTCGAAAAAAGGTCGGTGAACTCATGATGAGAAGGGCGTTTGCGGTTTTTGTTTTCGTTGTTGCTGTTGCGTGCCTCATATCACTGCCAGTGGAGAGCCGGGCGGAGGAGTACGCGAACTCCGCCATGGACACGGTCTTGCAGGCGATCAACAGGGCCGTTGATCTTGACCTGAGTGATGACAATCTGGAGATCGAGAGCTACGAGGGCGAGGTTTCCACAAAGAACGAGAAGTTCGTCTCCCTGCTGAAGGCGAAGATTCGTCTATCCCGCCTCTTCAACGAGCTGATTTATCCTGACGAGGGTTTCACATTCAAAGGCGGTTACGAGTTCTTTCAACTGATGAGCGCTATCTCGGCAAGCGGCTCGCACGACCTCAAGAACGACCCGTTCAACCTGGCCGATTTTCTGATCTTTCAGATTATCCTTCCGCTGGAGCTGGAGAGTCTGATCAGGGAGCTGCCCGTCTACTACGACGCCGTTGTTTCCGTTGACGACTGGGAGGAGAAGATGGACCTGATTCTGGAGACGAACGAGGGGTGGGGCCCCATGCTGAACCGCGGCAAGGTCTTCCACCTGGCCGGCTTCCCCAAGGTGAACAAGAAGAAGGAGTTCACCCTACCGATCGGCGTCTCAACGGCGGACGACTCGCTCTACTACTACGATGGCGACTCCTCGATCGAGGCGTGGCTGTACTCTTTCTGGATGAGGCGCTACCATCAGGGTACGATGGGCATTGTGAAGACCATGCTCGACTGGCTGAACGAACGGCTGGACGAGGTGGAGGAAGCTGTAGGATAAAAGACGAAGCCTGCTATAAACAGCGCGCCACCCGAACGGGGGCGCGCTTTTGTGTATGGCGGCCTGTCTAGTTCACCTATAGCGACCACACGCATCCACCGGGAGTGGCATCTACTCGAATTTCCTGATAGTATGGATCCTGTCGCACAAACCAGATCTCTCACTGCGTTCGGGATGACAATACATTGCGAAAAGTACGAAACATATTTTCAGGAGGATTGAACATGCGAAAAATATTTTATCTGCTTTTGGTTGTTGCGCTTCTGCTTTCCGCGGCTTCCTGCGCCTTCGCAGACCAACCGGACCGTGAGTTCCGGGGGGACTTTTCCCCGTCGAACAACGGAGAGCGGCTTCTTGCGCTACTCGTCTCCCTGACGGACCCCGAGTCCATCGAACTACGAATAGACCAGAATCCTGACGATGCAGGGCGGGTGCGCGATCTCTCCCTACTGATCAGCGGCGCATCGATCAGCGGTTTTCGAGTGGAGAGATTCGCCATCGAATCCGCTTTTCTTGAGCTGAACCCCGTATCTGAATGGAGGATGGGCGATCGAAACTCTCTGATGGCCCGAAGCTCTCTGAGGACGAACGTCGAGCTGGCCGTCCTGGAAAAGGATATAAACGAGGCGCTGAAGACTTACGTGGGGGGGGACTGGAGTCGCATTTCCCTGGATCTTAAACCCGGAAGAATTAACGCGAAGGGGCATTACAGCTCCGGCGGGCTCAGCATATTCGCTGAGGTCACCACAAGGCTTGAGATTAAACAGGGGAAGCAGATCTGGTTGAAGGACACAGCCATAAAGATAAACAACGACGACCAGACGGAAGTGATAAAGAAAGAGCTCGCCAAAATCCAGCCGCTTGTCGACATCGGACAGTTTCCCCTCCCGATCTCGCTCACAGTGCTGAACATCGACGAGCACAGGGTGGTATTCTCCACCCGCACCCTCCCCAAGCCGGTGAATGGCATCTACTACAGGTACGTCAAGGGCTCGTGAGACGCCCCTCTCTACGAACACACTAAAAGCGAGGGTGCCATCCGGCACCCTCGCTTTGATCAGCCTATAGCCCCTCGTGCCGCCACGACACCGCTCGCGGCGGCCTGGATGATACCACGGCTCACTCCGGCACCGTCACCGGCCATGAACAGCCTCTGAACCACCGGGACCTCCAGGTTCTTTCTCAGCTCCAGCCGCAGGGAGTACAGCTTGATCTCCACCCCATACAGCAGGGTGTCGTTCTGGTTGACCCCTGGCATGATGATATTCAGCGCATCCAGGAACTCCACTACGTCCGTAAGGTACCTGTGAGGCAGCACCAGGCTCAGGTCGCCAGGCTGCGCCGTCGCGGTCGGCACTATCATTCCTCGGTCTATACGCGACTGGGTCGAGCGCCTGCCGTCCTTGAGGTCGCCCAGCCTCTGAACTAGGATGCTCCCCCCCGCCAGCATGTTCGCCAGCTTCGCCACGTGGGTGGCGTAACCTATGGGATCGTTGAAGGGCTGGGTGAAGTTCTTGGTCACCAGGATGGCGAAGTTCGTATTTTTGGATTTCACGTTCTTCAGGCTGTGCCCGTTAACCGTCACCAGGTCGTGAGCCTTATTATACTCGTACACGACGAAGCCGGAGGGGTTCATGCAGAAAGTGCGGCACCGGTCGTCGAACGTCGGCGTGTTGTACAGGCACTTGATCTCGTAGAAGTGGCGGGTGACGTCCTCGCAGACGCTGTCCGGGACCTCGACCCTTACGCCTATGTCCACAGGCATAGAGGCTATCGGCATGTTCAGCTTAGCCACCACCCCGGCGAGCCAAGAGGAACCCTCCCGTCCGGGGGAGACAATTACGCTGCCGCTTCTCAGCACGGTCCCGTCGTCTAGGACCACGCCGCAGGCACGCCCTTCCTCGATAATAAGATCGCTGACCTCGGTGCCCATCATAATGTCGCACCTGTCCTTGAGAGCCTCGTACATGTTGCCAAGCACCACGCGCGAAGCGTCCGTACCGATGTGGCGAATGCGCGCCGGAAGCACCTTTATTCCCACGCCCGAGGCCTTTCGGATCATATCGCGGATCACGTCTTCTGAGGGCTCGTACACATTATTATCGGCACCGTACTGGACGAAGACACTGTCCACGTGTTCGATCATCTCGACGAGGGCATCCTCCCCTATGCTCTCCTCCAGGTTTCCTCCAAAGCCAGTAGTCAGGGTCAGCTTGCCGTCCGAGGCCGAACCGGCACCCCCCCACCCCGACACTATGCTGCAGGAGGGGCAGTTTAGACAGCTCTTGCTGCTTCCCTCGACTATGGGGCACTTCCTGTCGCGGATCAGTTTCCCCTTGTCGATTATCAGCACCTTTTTTCCGTGCTGAACGCACTCCATGGCCGCGAAGATGCCCGCAGGACCCGCGCCTACTATGATTATGTCGTGCATGGATTTTGTTTCTCCTTCCCGAATACGGCCTCTTCGCTCTCGCCGACGAGGCCGCATGCGCTCCTCTATCGTTTTCCTCCGTCTCTTTGAGGCCTGCCCTTGAGTCCCTTCCTCACTTTAGATAGGACGTCCAGGTATTTTTTCTTCTCCTCCTGGCTCTTCTCGTCGACAGCAGGATCCGTCTGGATCCTGCCCATCTTCACAAGAAGCTCGATCGCCCTTATGTCAATGCCAAGCTCCTCGGACAACGCCTGAGCGGAGATCTTTCTGTTCCTCCCCGACTCGGAGGCGGCATCCCTCAGATAACCCCATATCAGCTTGTATATGCCGTTCAGCTCTTCCTCGCACGGCTGACAGATCGGGACAGACTGCTCCTCGTCTCCGCCGATCCACGCCTTGCCGCAATACTCGCACACTCTCAGCGCCATGAGCATCACTCCCTTAGGTGTGTTCTACGGCATCTGTCCTTTCAGCGCGTCCTTAACGTCCTCCACGAAACGGTCCACTTTTTCGGGGGTATGAATGAACGCCGGGTCGCCGAGATCGAACGTCATGCAGGCCGACGATGACAGTTCGATCTCGGAGCGGACGAAATCCAGAAACGTGGAGTAAGCGTCGTAGAGGGAGCGCCAGTACTCCTCCCCCGCCTCTATCTCGTCCTGCCTCCCTCTCTCGTGTATGCGCCGCATTATCTCCTCGAAAGGACAGGACAGGACTACAATCAGCCTCGGCATCGCCAGATGCTTCAGCAGAGAGTCGTAGAGCATGAGATAGGTCCCGAACTGACTGTCGCGAAAGTACCCAAGCTTGTAGTAGAGTGTGGCGTAGATCTTGTCTCCGAAGACGCTGCGGTCCAGAATGTACTCCTCCGATTCAGATGCGCAGAGGTACTGTGCGAACCTGTTCACGAGGAAGTTCAGCTGCATCGGGAACGCCCAGCGCCTCTCCGAGTGAAAACGGCGCAGTAAATCGTACTGATCGCGAAAGTCCTCGGGCATGACGCGCAGGCCAAGTCTTTCGGCAAGAAGGTTTACAACGGTCGACTTGCCGCTGGCAGTCATGCCCTCGACGATTATCTGAACTCTGCCCATACTCCTCCTCCTAAACTATCATCAAGGGAGAAACGGCGCCAGAACCGCCCTGTTGCCACCGGCTTTCTTCGCATCCGCCAGAGCGGCCTCCGCCCGCTTCACGAATTCGTCCATCTCAAGCCTCCTGCGGAACTCTGCTACTCCGATGCTTGCCGTCAGATCCCTGTCAGGATGAAGCTTTGACTTAACAGCCAATTCGCGGATAGCCTCCGCCTCTTGCAATGCCAGCCGCCCGCTCATCTGCGTTAGCACTGCCAGCTCGTCCCTCCTCCAGCTACCGAGGTAATCCGTAATGCGTATTCTTCCCTTCACGGCGGAGCGAAATTCCAAGAGTACAGCCCTCTTCGCCTCCTGGCCGAACCTTTCTGCGATTGCTCCCAGGCCATCCAGCTCGATCAGAATCAGGGATATGTTCCTCTTGTAGCGCTTGGTAAGTGCGATCTCTGAGCTTAAATGCCGCTCGAAAGCGACCTTGTCAGGCACCTCGGAGACGCTCTCCACCTCACGATCCGATTCTTCCGGGCTTGGAGAGGCGGGGGCCTTTTCTTCAACGGGCCTGAACATGAATAGGAGACAGGCACGACCATCATATTCTATCCTCTCGACGGAGAAGGAGACGTTCAAACTCCGTCCTCCGGAGGTGCGCAGCTCAGTCTCTGTCGAGCTCACCGAGCCTCTCTCATTCAACTCTTGCAACAGGGAGTCTCTTTTTTCCTCCCCCAGTATGAAGCCAAGGTCGGCCTCTGTTCCGCCGCCCACCGTCGGCTCCCCGTAGCCGAGCCGATCGAGGTAGGCGGGGTTGCACTGCAGCACCCGGCCGTTCTCAAGGGAGAGCAACAACATCTCTTCAGAGCGCTGGAACAGGCGACGGAACTTCTCTCCCTCCGCTCGACGCTCCCTCTCCAGGGCACGATGGGAAGTCCTGTCCATCACCACGATCGAGAAGCCAGAAATATTCCCCTCCTCACCCTGTATCGGAGCGATTGAGAGTACGAAGTATAGATCCCCCGATTCCTGGCCGACCTGAGTCGCCTCGCCCCTCTCGGCCCTGTCAAGCGCCACACTGAACAGCTCCTTCTGGACGCCCTGAGGCATAAGGCTAAGGATGGGCTCGTTCGGAAGAGGTGGTCGACCCCATAGTACCGTGCAGACGTACTCAAACCCCTTCGTCATAAAGACAGGCGTATAATCAGCACCCAGGGCGCAGAGAAGGGCATCCTCGCGCCCTGAGAAATACGAGCTCAGGCGGTCGTCAAGCAGGTGCACCTGCGTTGGGGGCGAGACGTCTGCTTGAGGCTCGAATTCTTCGTCATAACCCTCATCGATGGCCTCTTCTGGCTCGACTTCGGCGATGGCTGGGAGCTCACATTCGTTACCGCTACTCTCAGCAAATGGCTCCTCCAGTTCGAAAGTGACGATTGCCGGAAGCTCATATTCTTCATCGCAATCTTCGTCAACGACCTCTTCCAGTTCGGCAGCGGCTATAGCCGGAAGTTCGTATTCTTCATCGTAACTTTCGGCAAATGCCAGAGGCTCATCCTTCACCTCATTCAGTACGTACAGCAGGCACTCGCATCCTCCGGTGGTGACCGGTGTCATCGCGGTCACAAGGACTCGCGCCTCCTCACCGGAGGCAAGCCTGACGTCGACCTCGATTCCCTCAGCGGGTTCGTCCTCGGGACCCAGGCCAAGGAGCAGATCCTCCTTGGGGCGGTCCAGAAGCTCCTCCAGGGAGTAACCGGACCACGAGAGGAGTGCTGGAGAGCAGCTCACTATGCGTCCATCGGAGACCGCAGTCAGTAGTATCATATCGGATGAGACGGAGAAAAGGCGATCGAAGCTCTCGGACTCGACGAAAAGCTCCCTCTCGAGCCGACACTGTTCTGCTCTGTCGGTGAGGATCAGGGAGACACCGGTGTACTCGCCGCTCTTCGTATAGACCGGGGCAAAATCACATTGATACAGAGCCTCGTCTGCCTCTACGCTTGTGGTCGCAGGCTCTCCGGCACATGCCCTGTCGAAGGCCAGACGGAAGGGGTCGGATGGGCTCATGGACTGGCGTAGTCCCGGAAGCCGCTCTCCCTCCGACGCTGCTGCGCCCCACAGGGATAGCGAAGCCCTTCTAAAGCCCTCCGTCATAACGCTGACGGTGCCCTCTCCATCCACCCCGCACAGGAGCAGGTCCTCCCTCTCGCGGAGAATAAGCTCGGAGAAGCTGTCCACCGGCTCTTCAGGAGGCGGTGGAAGGAGCTCGTAGCCGGTGGTGAAGTACACGGACATGCCTTGATAAGTCCCCGGTACGAAGGCACAGTCTACAGTCCGCTCCCTGCCATCCTCGGAGCGTACTGAGTATGTAAGACGCCTGATAGAGGGGACCTCTCCCTCATCAGGGGAGAAGACCTGGTCTACGGAAGTCTCAAACCCCGGCGCGACGTAGTCGGACAGCTTGAAGCGGGGGCGTTCGCGGAGGGAGAAGCCGAAGAACTCCTCCCCACACCTGTTCATAAAGAGCACCCTGCCCTTGAACAGAACCATGAACACCAGGAGCGGGCTATCCAAAATCGCAAGATAACGCCTCTCCAGGTCGCGCAGAGCAGACTCCTCTCGCTTCCAGCGCATCAGCTCTCTTTCAAGCCGAAGCGTCTTTTCGCAGTAACCCTCCGGGCATGAGCCGCCTCTTGCGACCTCGCTCTCCGTTCCGCTAGATTCAACAGTGCCCTGAGAACCATCCACCATCACGCCCATCCCTTCCTTCCGCTTTTAAGGGGTGAACTCGCGTTTATTTCTTCATCATTCGAAACTGCCCTCCGGAACACCCTTTCACATCCGAAATACAGATGAACCCCCTGTTCTTTGTGTGAGCTACGATCATCGGGATATCCTTCCTTCGGCAGATTACTTTCACTATGGTCTTTACTCCGTCGCGCCCTCTTCCATACTGGACCGTAGCACCGAAGCCGTCGGCGCGTATGTCGTCTATCATCCTGTCGGTCTCCTCGGTCCTGTCCATTATCAGCTCCAGGAAGGAGTACGCATTCATCAGCTTCTCTTCGAGCAGGGAGCCGATGAAGTTTCCCGCGGAGAATCCTGCGCAGTAGACGACCATCTGAATGAACGTCAACTCCCGTCCCCCGCCTATGATGCGACCAAGGACAGTAAGGTAAACCATGATCTCAAAAAAACCTATCAGCGCGGCCATTCCCCTTCTGCCGCGTACAAGGAACAGTATACGCACCGTACCGCAGCTTACGTCGACGATACGAGCACAAAAGATCAACGCTAAACCCAACACATCCATTGTACGTTTCCCCTTGGACGGGTCCGAGTCTATCGGGACCCGTAAACTCCCATTCGCAGCGACCCTTCCATTCCATCATAACGCTACCGTTAATAATATACGATGAGCATGGAAAAGCGCAACAAAGAAGAGCGCGAGCATCCGGAACCGCACCTTACAATTCCTTCGCTCGCGCCGCTATCGTCAATACTATCGCAGATGACAGCCTACTTCTTCTCTTCCCCCTCGCCGGACTCTTCTCCGGACTCCTTCTGCTCCTCTGCGATCACGACCTTGTACTTCTCACGAAGCCTGTCCAGCTCTTTCTGATACAGCTCCGCCTTTTTTTCGTTCAGCATCGAGTCTCCCAGCTGCTCTTTCACGTCGTCAAGAGGGCGGATTGACTCTTCCTTTTTCTCGGTGAGCTTGATGAGATGGAGGCCGAACTGGGTCTTTACCGGCTCCTTCGTAACCTCACCCACCTTCATCGCGAAGGCGGCGTCGGAGAACTCCTTCACCATCTGTCCCTTGGAGAAGAAGCCCAGGTCGCCTCCCTGCTCCTTCGACGGGCAGGTCGAGTGCTTTCTGGCGGCCTCGTCAAAGGACATGCCGCCGTCCAAGTCGGCCTGCACCTTCTTCATGGCGTCCTCGTCCTCCACAAGAATGTGGCTTGCACGGACGGTCTCCTGAACCTTGAACCTGTCCTTGTTCTTCTCGTACTCCTCGGCGATCTCCTCGTCGGATACGGAAACATCCTTCATGATGGCATCGACCGCGAACTGCCGGACTATATCTTTGCGGACCTTCTCCATCATCTCGATGAACTCTTTGTCCTTCTCCACCTCTAGCTCTGCGCCCAGAAGGGAGAAGAGCTCCACGTTGATCAGCTCTTCCAGAATTGCGCGCCTCCCCATCTCGTTATCGTACATCGCCGCCCTCTGCGGGTCGAGACGGGAGAGAACCCCCTCGACATCCTTTAGCTTTATCTCGTTATCCTCCACCGTGGCCAGCACCTTCTCCGGGTCTGAAAGGGGCTCTTCGACAGCGCCCTTGTCGGATTCGGCGGCCACGGCCACGGACGCAAGAAGGAACATGATCAGCAAAAGAGACGCAAACACATAACAGAAGCGATTCATCAAACTACCTCCCTATGGAATATACCGCACTAAGTCGGAGCAAAACGAGGAGATTTTACCACAAAAGAATCAAAACAAGCAGGTATTCTGTGCGATTTGATATGAGTCAGCGTACGTTCAAGGGTTTCCCATACCCCACGCGATCACGGCAATCACCCCTGCGCCCAGGAGGTTGCACACTCCTTTGAACGGGCTGCCGGAGCGGAACCGGTTGATCCCGAGCGGTACAAGCACCAAGGAACAACCGTACAGGATGTACGGCGCGACCGACTGGAATGAAGTCACTCTCCACACCCCCTTCCTCCGACAGGGAGACGCATACTCCCCAAGATGGTCTCTCTGTCTGTCATCGAAGCCGCAACAGTGTGAACTCGTCCTCTGACAGATCCATCCACAGAATGCGCTCGTTAAGGATCTTTCCCTTGCCCGTCAGAAGCTTGATCGCCTGAGCGCACTCAAGGGCTGCCACCACTGCGGAGGTGAAGGGTGGCGCTCCTGTCTCGTCCTCTATCCCCTCGTCCGATTCGCCAGAAAGATACTCTACCAGCTTCTGCTCCTCCGGCATCACCACGCCAACCTGCCCCCAGAAGCCGCCTATAGCCCCAGAGACCACTGGGATGCCCCTGGCACGGCACTCCGATAGCAGCACCCTCCTCGAGCTAAGGCTGTCCAGGCAGTCGATCGCCAGGTCGCATCCTTCAAGCACGCCCTCGGCGGTGAACTCGTCGAACATACACTGACGGCTCTCCGCTCTGACAGCGCCGTTGACCTCCAAAACCCGCTGGGCAGCCGCCTTGGACTTGGAGAGCCCCAGGTTGCACTCGCTGGCCAGAAACTGGCGATTGAGGTCGGTCTCGTCGAAAACGTCCCCGTCCACCAGCACAAGGCCTCCAACGCCGGCCCGTGCCATAAGCTCCGCCACCGACCCTCCGAGGCCTCCGCAGCCTACAACCGCCACCGTCGAGGAGAGCAGGCTGATCTGACCGTCGATGCCGAAGGCCCCCATGTTTCTGATATACCGCGAGGGCACATACCCGCGCTCCAGACAAATGATCTCCGCCTCAAGCGGCGATACTCCGGCATCCTCTGCGGCATCCCGCAGCTCCAGAAACGAGACCACCTGCCACTGCCCCTGCCGGTCGGCCGTCAGAGGAAGAAAATCGAACCAGTTCAACAAACACTCACCTCCGCCGTCCGCTACTTGAGCACCATCTTCTTCTCCCCGGCCTGGTAGACCGCGGACAGCCCCGCGTAAGCCTCTCTGATACGCTCTATCCTGCCTTTTGTCATCTCCTGATCCTTGAGTTCCCCGGCCAGTTCAATCAGAGATCTGCTCTTGAAATAAATATTATCCTTCGTCGGAGCAGAGCAGCCGAACACCTCGCGCAGCATCCTGAGATCGTGCGGGATGTTGAAATCGTCCTGCGTCTGCTCGTACCCGAAGAAGTAGTAGATCTCCCTGAAACCTGCCCAGGCCAGCGCAGAAATACACATCGAGCAGGGTTCGTGGGTCGACAGAAAGAGGCACTCCGACGGGTCGGGATGCCCCTGAAGCTCATAGAACAGCTTGATCGTGTAGACCTCTCCGTGCCACAGGGGGGAGAATGCCTCGTGGTTCGTGCCCGAGACCACGAGCGAGAGATCGTCCTTCTTCAGGACCGCGGCCCCGAAGACCTTGCATCCGATGCTGACACCTCTTGCGGTGAGCGGAACTATATCCTCCTCTATCACATCCAGCATCCGATGGAACAGCGCGAGTTTATCCAGCTCCACAAGACCATCTCCCTTCTAAAACAGAAAACTAGTCTTGCTTATTGTAGCAGTAAACCGCGCAGTTTTTCTAAGCCATGCTTTTTTCTGTTGCGCCACCCGCAGGGTTGTGTTAAAACAGCAGATATTCACGATGCTCTGTTTTTACTGCCCCTTACGCTCGGACAGTAGGTTCCGGCCAGACCAGTTTTTTCGGCCCAAGTTATGGTCTTTGTCCGGATTATCAGAAGAAAGAGGTAAACTTGTAATGAGGAATTGGAGGATCGGAGCAAAGCTTTCAGCCGCATTTGCCTTGCTTCTGCTGATATTCGCCGCCGTGGGCGGATTCAGCTGGGTAAACATGAGAAACGTACGTACCGAGGCCCTTGAATTGTCGGACAAGTACGTCCCGGAGCTGATCGTCGCGGGAGATGTACAGAACTCCGTACAGAGCATGATGTACGAGGTTCGTGGTTACGCCTTCACATACGACCAGTCATATCTTGCTTCGGCCAGAGAGGAGGCCGAGGCGGTAATGAATGCCGTGGCTAGGGCCTCGTCTCTGGCGAAAACGTACCCGGAGCTTGCGGCGCTGAGAGAGAATACGAGCAGAATTCAAGAGCTCGCGGAGGAATACGCAGGCCTCATCGATCTCACCGAGAGGGCCGTGGAGTCGATCAACAGAGCGAGGGCTGGCGGAGACGAAAGCGCAAGGGTATTCGCAGTGAACACTAATGCGTATTCGCAGTCGCAGAAGATAGCAATGAAAGATCAGATCAGAAGAGACCTCGACAGCATCAGGCTGACAGAACGCTTTGACAAAGTTGACTACGTCAACAGAATCATAACTATAGTGGACGGTGTAAGAATAGCTAACTACGCCGGGCAGGCTGTACGAGACATATCCCGCCTAGAAAAGGCCGTCGGCCGTTTGAAAGAAATAGGATTCCTGATTTCGACGCTTAGGAACACCTCCACCAAAAAGGAGAATCTCGACCAGATCGACGAGATAGAAAAGTCGGTTGACAACTATAGAACAGACATGCTTACGGTCATCGACTGCTGGAAAGAGCTGGACACCCTGAGCGAAAGACGGGAGGAAGTGGGCAACGAGATTCTCGGACTATCGAAGCAGGTGGTCATGGCCGCGGAGAACAGTACCTCCGGGATCACGGACCGGACTGTCGCAAGCCTTGAGGCAACAATACTGATGATCGTCACCGCCACTGTGTCAGCGATCCTCTTAGGCTCGTTCATCTCCCTTTTTATGACCAGAAGTCTGACGAGGCCCATGAGAAGGATAACCGAGCTCGCCTCTATTGCCCGCGACGGTGATTTCACCTTCGACCGAGAGGATTTTGGCATCAAAAATAAAGACGAGCTTGGACTTATGGCCGACGCACTGGCCGACATGGTGGCCTCTCAGAGAGAGATGATCCGAAACCTCAGACAAAAATCCGTCAACCTTGCCGCCCTGGCGGAGGAATCGGCGGCCTCCACCGAGGAGGTCACGAGCTCAACAGGCGAGGTGGCCGAGAGCAACGCCCGCCTGGCTGAGCAGACGCGCAAGGGACGTGACAACGCGATAGAGGCCGCAAAGGTGATGCTGGAGATGAGCAGCCTGATACAGATAGCCCAGGTTCTGGCTACTGGCGCGGACAAGAACTCGAAGGACATGGGTCGGGCGGCATCCGAGGGCGGCGAAACCGTAGCGAAGACCATAGAACACATGGAAAGTATAATGGCCTCCGTCACGGAGACGGGCGACCAACTTCAGCAGCTTGACACCTACTCCCAGCGCATAGGAGTGGTCGGCGATACGATAACAGGCCTGGCCGACCAGACCAACCTGCTGGCGCTCAACGCCGCCATCGAGGCAGCGCGGGCAGGCGAGGCGGGGCGCGGCTTTGCGGTGGTCGCAGAGGAGGTCCGCAAGCTGGCAGAGCAGTCCCAGCAGGGCGCTCGCGAGGTTGCCGACCTGGTCTCTAAGATCCTGGAGGGAACCCGTTCAGCCGTCGCCTCGATGGACAAGAGCCGTAAAGGCGTCGAGGAGGGGGTCTCCATCGCTCATGTCGCGGGAACCGCCCTCGATCGAATCAAAAAAGCCGTTGAAGGCTCTGTGGCGGACCTGCAAAAGATCATCTCCACCACCGACGAGGAGGTCGCCAAGTCCGAAGTGGTCATCTCGCTTGTAGGCTCGACCTCGAACGTGATGGAGCTTACGGACGAGCACGTCCAGAGCTTGGCCGCATCGATGGAGGAGACAGCCGCTGCGATGGAGAACGTCGCCACGGGATCGCAGGAGGTTAACAAGACCTCCGAAGAGCTGCGGCTTATAGCGGAGCGCTTCAAGGTCGACAGGGACGACATGCAAGAGAGCTATATCGTACCGGCAGGATATTAACCGAAGCCGCTTATGCCATACCTTGAAGGTTAGTTGATACTGCTTGATCCGTGGATATCGGCGGTTGCGATGCGCACCGCCGGTATCCCCTGTTCGTCCAGGTACTCCAGAACCTCCTCCACAACCCTGCCCAGGTCGTTTATGCATACGGCCAGATAGGGATCGCCGCCGAAGTACTCCAGAAATTTCCGATGATACAATGGCAAACCCTGGAACCATCGGATTTGTAGTTCTCAGGTTTGCTGTGTAAACTGAGGTTCCCCGGAAACACTGGGCATAATCTATGATAACGTATAATATCTTTCGCACAATCAAGCCAAAGGAACCAGTTTCCTAGTAGCATGGAAACCGGGTCTCGGCTTCTCCCGAAATATCCGGAATCCGTTGTGGCTCACTGGTTTTAGGAAGAAGCTACGCAGCCTATCTCCTTCGGGAGTAGATTGCCGAACGATGTCCTATATCCACGGCGACGATGATGAGTTCATCATCCCGTATCTCGGCCAGCAGACGGTAGTCTCCGATGCTGTAGCGCCATAGTCCGCGCAGCGGGCCCGTGAGGGCCTTCCCGGAAGCGCGCGGATCAGGGCTGTTCCGAAGATGTCGGTTGATATAGGTCAAAATAAGGTGTTGCGTCTCCCTACCGAGTTTTTGTATTTTCTTCGCCGTTTCGGTGCCTATTTCGACCGACCAGCCGCTCATAAATCATCCTCGGAAAACCCACATTCCTTCACTAAATCCTCAAAGCTCACCGTCTCTTGCTTGCTCTTCAACCACGCCGTATACACCTCGAGATCGTAGGCATCCTCGATTTTTTCAAGAAGAGACGCTCGAGCAAGCTGGGCGATGGTCATATTGTTCTCTTTCGCGTACTCCTCGACCGCCATCCGCTCTTCGGGGGTGAGCCGCACCGTGAGCGTCTTTTCCAAAGTCGCCATTATCCGCCACCTCCTTTGTATTGCATCGTAACACAACAGTGTGCGGTGTCAACTCCGAACCGTTGTCGGAGGGCGGAGAGGTATGGCTACTCGCAGAAAACCACGGCCTTTCCGGCGAAGGGCTTAGCCATTTTCGGGT
>JBAYOX010000013.1:0-15977 GCA_041678025.1 Aminobacteriaceae bacterium | reverse complement strand
GTCATTGACCAGGAGCAGCACCAAGTAAAGCACGAAGAAAAGCACCAAGTCGAGCTGACGGAGACGCATAGAAAGATATTGGAAGCGCTTGAAGACGGAACGCTCTCCCGCAAAGAAATTTTTGCAAAAATCGGCATAAGCAGCGATACGCGAGCCTTCAGGCGGCATGTTGAGCCACTTTTGGTGGAAGGTTTCATTGAAATGACCGTTCCGGACAAGCCGAACAGCAAGCTGCAAAGGTATCGTCTGACGGACAGCGGCAGATCAGCAACCCGAGTCAAATAGAAAACGTCAAGGGAAGCCGATGTATAAAAGTTCGGAAGTGTAGCCCATAGAATACCAGGTTTTGGGGCACGGGTACCCTATTAGAAAGCAAGGGGGTGAGAAAGTGGCAACTTCAAATACAAGGGCTACTTTCCCGTGCGATATTCGAAGAGTATGGGAAGTTGTGACATCTCTTGAACAATATTCATGGCGTAGTGATATAAGCAGCATTGAAATAATAAGTGAACACCAGTTTATTGAACATACAAAAGACGGATACGCCACAACCTTTACGGTAACAGCAAAAGAGCCCTATAAGCGGTGGGAATTCGATATGGAGAATGAGAATATAAAAGGGCATTGGACGGGTATCTTCACTCGGAAAAATGGACAAACAGAAATTGATTTCACAGAAGATGTAACTGCAAAAAAAATATTGATCAAGCCTTTTGTAAAATTATATCTGAAAAAACAACAAGCAACCTATATACAGGATTTATCAAAGGAATTGGAAAAATACTGTGAGCAGTGACGAAACCATCTACGGTTAAAACCGCTGGCATCCAGAAAGATGATTCCCGCTATGTCTGCGCATCCAGGCAACTTAATCGTATATAATATTACCGTGATGTCTGTTTTCGCCAACGAAAAGAGGGAAAGGACGACCCTCGGTCGAACTTGCAGATTGATCCGGATCCACTCTCCGCGTCACCGGTTTGAGAGGAGTAATAATCATGAAAAGATCAGCTTTCATATTGTTAATCATCATTTTGGCTGTAAGCACATTGAATTTTTGCGACGCCGAGGGAGGAACTATATGTTTGACCGAGGAGGAGCGAACTTTTATTAGAGACAATCCGGTAATTAGTCTGGGAGTGGACCCGAAATTCATCCCCTTTGAGTTTATAGACATCGATGGAGAGTACAAGGGAATTGCCGATGACTATATGGCCTTGATTTCGAAAAGAACAGGTCTGAAGTTCGAGCCCAGAAAAAACCTGTCTTGGCCGGAAGCCTACGATTTGGCACTGGCAAGAGAGTTGGACGTCCTCTCCGCTGTAGGCAAGACAGCGGAACGAGAGAAATTTTTCATCCTATCAAAGCCATATTATTTCTTTAAAAGAGTATTGGTAACTACAAACGAGAATGCCGGCATAGGATGTCTGGATGATTTAAGAGGCCTGGCTGTAGCGGTACAAAGGAATAGCTCCCACCATAGTTACCTTTTAAACTACGAAGAGGTGAACCTCAGCCTGTATGATTCAGTGGAATCTGCCCTAGTGGCAGTGACAACGGGGGAAGAGAAGGCATTCATTGGAAATCTTGCTACTACTAATTATTTAATACGCTCTAACGGGTTGACCAATCTCAGGTTTGTGTCATTTGAAGCGGAGAAACAGCAATCACTGCACTTCGCTGTCAGAAAGGACTGGCCGGAACTAGTCAGTATACTGAATAAATCTATCGATAGTATTACCGAGAAAGAGAAGAATGAGATTAACAAGAAATGGATAGACCTGGACACCAGGCTGGATTATGGCCCGTATATACGTATAGCCATACTGATCGGTACACTAGTGAGCGTTGTCCTGGCGGTCTCTTGGTTTTGGATAATCCGTCTGCGTAAAGAGGTCGCCGAAAGAAAGAGGGCGGAAGTAAAGCTGCAGGACGCCAACAGTAAGCTGGAAAAGATGACTATGATAGACGGCCTGACAGGCATCTTCAACAGGAGATATTTCGATAGTTTCTTGACAAGCCTTTGGGGAATAAACAAGAGAGAGGAATTCCCTATTGGCTTAATAATGATCGATATAGATCTTTTTAAAAACTACAATGATACATACGGCCATGTGGTGGGTGACCAATGTTTAAAAAGTGTCGCCAAAATAATTGAAGGTGCGCTTAGCAGGGAAGGGGATTTTGTTGCGCGCTTCGGTGGAGAGGAATTCGCAGTTTTACTGTCAAATACAAGAGAAAACGAGGCAGCGATATTAGCGGAACAAATCAGAGAAAAGGTAGAATCCACAATGATTGAAAACGAGGTGGCAGAGATACATGTTACTGTCAGTGTAGGAGTGGCCTCTTTTCAAACTGTGGAGGGCGTGACCCCCAACGATTTGATTTATACAGCGGACTGCGCCTTGTATAAGGCAAAAGAGGGTGGAAGGAACAGGGTGGTAAGGGCAAGCGACCTGCCGATCTTTGATTCAGTTCTATTTAGCAAGTAAAGAGTATGCATTGAAAGGATAGAGCATGAAAAAGTCGGTTCACAGCGGTAGCAGGATCGTAAACCTGAGAGATCTTGGAGGGTATGTGGGCAGGGACGGGCAGAGGGTAAGGATGGGTTTGCTCTTCAGAAGCGGAGACCTGAACCTTTCTGTTGAAGTGCTGGCCAGGGTTTTAGTCCCTCTGGGCGTCTCGCTGGTGTTCGACCTTCGCTCGACGGATGAGGTTGAGGCGAGGCCCTACGTCCTGCCGGAGGGGGTCCGGTACAGCCATAGGCCAATCCTGGCCTCGTTGGCGAACGGCATGGAGGGGTTGAACCCCGGGACTTTTGACGGCACTCTGTCGCTCTCTCCCGAGGAGCAGCGTACCTTGGCTGCTTTTATGCACAGGGCGTACGACGCCATGGGCGAGAATCCAGAGGTCTTTGGGAGTATAATAAAGGAGATAGTGGTGAATGCTGGAAGGCCTCTGCTCTTTCACTGCGCGGCCGGCAAGGATCGGACGGGCATCCTGGCTACCATGATCCTTCTGGCACTTGGCGTATCACTTGAGGATATAAAAGAGCACTATCTTCTGTCCAACGAGTACAGAAGAGAGGTCGTGGAAGAGGAGTCGCGGGCGATCGCGGAAACTGTGGACGATCCTGTCGTTGCGAGCATAATAAGGGACATGATGTTGGCAAGGGAGGAGTATCTGAGGGTCACTCTGAACCATGTCGGTTCATATCCGTCATTCGACGACTATGCGCGTGAAAAAATGGGGCTGACACGGGCGGAATTAGAGGGATTAAGACGACTATATCTTGAGTAGGGGTGCTGCATGGGGAAGAAGGGCGCATTGAAACAGCCTGAGGAATCTGTAAAACTGTCGAGAGGATGGTTCATTGCTTTCCTCTGTATATTCATTGCCCTTGCCTATCTGTCGTACCTTGTCTCCGCCCCGCTGATAAAGCCTATGTCATGGGCGATGCTGCTTTCGTTCATGGTCTACCCTGTGTTCAGGCGTCTGAAAGACCGCTACTTTCCGCGAAGCGTGTCGGGAAACTGGGCGGCCACCCTGGCCACCGGAGTAGTCGTCCTTCTGCTGGTTGTGCCGACTATGTTCGCCGGGTTCGTCGCTGCTCGTGAGGGGGTGCGCTTTTACGAGACTGTCGCCGACGTGGTGGCAGAGATGGGCACATCGGGCGAGGGGGCGCTTTCGGCCCTTCTGCCGGAACATACGGTGGAGAAGATGCAGGCCTGGATGGAGCACTATCCGATCCTTCGCACCGGGCTGCGTCAGGCTGCGGAGTTCGCGGCCTCCACAGCAGTCGCGGCGTCCAGGCAGGTCCTGGGCAGCACCCTGACGTTCCTCTACTATCTGGCGCTGATAATCGTTTTCAGCTTCTTCCTGATACGGGACGGGCACCTGATCATCGACTACCTCACTGACATCATGCCTCTGCCTCCAAAGGAGAGCGAGGCCTTTTTCAGGCGAGCCCAGGAGGTGATGCAGGCGGTGGTCTACGGGGTTATAGCAACGGCCCTGGCCCAGGGTGTGGCGGGAGCTGTGGGATGGTTCATCGTAGGCCTGCCGAACCCAGCCTTCTTCGGCGCTCTGATGGCCCTTTTCGCGATGATCCCCCTTCTGGGGACGGCTCTCGTCTGGGTCCCCGGGGCGGTTTACCTCTTCTACACGTCCGAGGCGATTAACGCGGCTGTGCTGATCGCGTGGGGGGTGTTGGTGGTCAGCATGGTTGACACGCTTATGCGCCCTATGTTCATATCAGGAGAGGCAAAGGTTCACCTGCTGATCGTATTTGTGGGGGTGATAGGAGGAGTCGCGGCTTGGGGGTTACTGGGGCTTTTCATGGGCCCGCTGGTTGTCACCATGTTCGTTTTTCTGCTGGACAACTACAGGACTATGTGGAGGGCTCTATTCCTGCCCTGACGAAAAGGTCTTGGTTATTTGGCGGTGCTTATTGTCTCATGCGCTCTATCTTCGGAAATCCAACCTTGTTTTTTATACTTTTGATTACTATAATGAAGCTGTTGCTGTTCGCCGTCCGTCCATTTTTCTTATCTAGGTCGGGTGGCTTGTTTTTTCCACTTATTATCTACGGGAGGAGTCTGAGAAATGCTGCTTTTTTTGTTTACGCTGTTCGTCGCGGTCACCGGTGTTATGGCGTTGGGCTACGCATACCTGACGTATAGTGGGAGGACCTTCTTCGGACACGCGTGGTTCGTGATGCCGGAGGTTCAGACGGACGAGGAGCCAGGCTCGGATATGGCCGAGAAGACCTCGCGGGTCATGGAGCTCTCCGAGATCATCCACAGGGGTGCCATGGCCTTTCTGTACAGAGAGTACAGATGGCTGTTGCCCTTCCTGGTGGGAATCGGCGCTCTGCTCATATACTTTATCGGAGTGGCCGCAGGCTTGTCCTTCATCATCGGAGGCCTTTGCAGCGCGACTGCGGGCTATGCGGGCATGGTGGTGGCGACTCGCACCAACGGGAAGACCGCCCTCGCAGCGACGCGGGGGATGAACGAGGCTCTTGTTACTGCCTTCAGGGGCGGAAGCGTCATGGGCATGTCCGTGGTGGGCATCGGCGTCCTCGGCATCGTCGTTTGCTACGCGATCTTCCGAGACCCGAACCTCATCACCGGCTTCGGAATGGGCGCGAGCACGATAGCCCTGTTTGCACGCGTTGGAGGAGGTATATACACAAAGGCCGCCGACGTCGGTGCCGACCTGGTCGGTAAGGTCGAGGCCGGTATCCCCGAGGACGACCCGCGCAACCCGGCGGTCATAGCGGACAACGTGGGCGACAATGTCGGAGACATCGCTGGAATGGGCGCAGACCTCTTCGAGTCCTACGTGAACTCCATCCTCGCGGCCATGGCTCTGGGCCTCTCGATATTCGGCTGGAGAGGCGTCTCCTACCCGATGGTGATATCGGGCGTGGGCATCCTCGCCGCGATAGTCGGTACCCGCTTCGTCAAGGTCGAGGAGGGGGGGAACCCGGCGGCAGCTCTTCGCATGGGGACCTTCGTCACCGGCGGCATCATGATAGCGGGGGCTCTCATATTCTCTGTGCTTATGTTCGCTGGCCTCTCCCTCTTCTGGGCGGTGCTCTCCGGAGTTGTCGTCGGGGTGCTTATCGGCTTCGTTACGGAGATCTACACCTCCGGAGACTTCGCGTCCGTCAAGCATATAGCGCACGCCTCCAAGACCGGCCCTGCCACCGTTATTCTCGAGGGAGTTGCCGTAGGCATGAAATCCACCATGATCCCGGTGCTTCTGATAGGCGCGGCGACTCTGGTAAGCTACTACTTCGCAGGCCTGTACGGAATTGCCTGCTCTGCCGTAGGTATGCTCTCCATCACGGGGATGGCGCTCAGCGTTGACGCTTACGGTCCAATATCGGACAACGCCGGCGGAATAGCCCAGATGAGCGATCTGCCTCCTGATGTTCGCAAGATAACCGACAAGCTCGACTCGATAGGCAACACGACCGCGGCGATGGGGAAGGGGCTTGCCATCGGCTCGGCCGCCCTCACCGCGCTGGCTCTGTTTGCCGCCTACGCCCAGTCGGTCAACCTCAAGGTCATCGACCTGAACGACCCCAAGGTCATGGTCGGCCTCTTCCTAGGCGGAATGCTGCCCTTCCTCTTCAGCGCGCTGTCGATACAGGCGGTAGGCCGTGCCGCTGAGGCGATGATCGACGAGGTCAGGCGCCAGTTCAAGGAGATCCCCGGCATCATGGACGGTACAGGCAAGCCGGAGTACGAGAGGTGTGTGGATATCTCCACCGCTGCAGCTCTAAAGGAGATGATAATCCCGGGACTACTGGCCGTCCTCTCCCCCCTTGTGGTGGGCTTCGGGCTCGGCTCGGCGGCCCTCGGAGGCCTGCTGGCGGGCTCGATAGTTACCGGCGTCATGCTGGCGATCTTCATGTCAAACGCCGGAGGAGCCTGGGATAACGCCAAGAAGTACATCGAGGAGGGCAACTTCGGTGGCAAGGGCACGCCTGAGCACGCAGCCGCGGTAGTCGGCGACACTGTGGGCGACCCGTTCAAGGACACGGCCGGCCCGAGCCTTAACATCCTTATCAAGCTGATGTCGGTCGTCGCCCTGGTTCTGGCTCCGCTCTTCATCTAAAAATCAGGAAGTATAGTACAATAGGCTGGAGGGGGGAGGGTTTCTCCCCCCTCCAATTTTCTGTGGAGGTGCCCTTATTGCGATCCGACGAGGTTCGCCGCGTCAAGGACCGGCTGGATATTGTGGAGGTAGTGGGTGACTACGTACGCCTGAAAAAGGCGGGGAACAACTTTCTTGGCCTCTGTCCGTTTCATGACGAGAAGACGCCGTCGTTCAACGTATCTCCGTCGCGCCAGACCTACCACTGCTTCGGATGCGGACGTGGAGGGGACGTCTTTTCGTTTCTGATGGAGCGGGAGAACCTCTCGTTCAGAGAGGCGCTCGAGCTTCTGGCGGAGCGTGCAGGCGTGGACTTGACATCGGACAGGGGACGGTTTTTGCGCGAACGAAGCCTGTACGACATAATGGAGAGGGCCTGCTCCTACTACCGTTCAATGCTGGAGGGACCGGAGGGGGAGCTAGCCTCGTCATATCTCACCGAGCGCGGCCTGCCGAGGGAGGTCTGGCGTCGCTTCGAGCTGGGGTACGCATCGCAATCATGGGACGGTCTGTGGCGCGCCCTCTCTGGTGAGGGGGTCTCCTTCAGAGAGGCGTTCGACGCCGGGCTCGTGTTGGAGGGGAGGACAGGCCCCTACGACAGGTTCAGGGGTAGAGTGATCTTCCCCGTCAGGGACATCTCCGGCAGGCTTCTGGCCTTCGGCGGAAGGCTTATCCGCAGTGAGGGGGCAAAGTACATCAACAGCCCCGAGGGCGCGCTTTACAGCAAGCGAAGGACGCTGTACCTGCTCGACAGGGGCAAGGAGGCGGCGCGCTCGCGCGATCGGCTCATTCTAGTCGAGGGGTATATGGATGCGATACGCCTTCATCTGTGCGGCTTTGAGGAGACGGCAGCCTCGTTGGGAACAGCGCTGACGGAGGATCAGGCGAGGCTGATCCGAAGGTTGACCGATCGCTGCTACATTTGCTACGACTCGGACATCGCAGGGCAGGAGGCCGCCATCCGCGGCATGTATGTGCTTCGTAAAGAGGGGCTTGACGTGCATGTGGTCGAGCTCCCTGCGGGAAAAGACCCGGATGCTCTGCTGGTGCAGAGTGACGGAGAGCGGCTGTTCACCAGGGCTATCGAGGAGTCCCGCCCGCTTGTCCTGCACCACCTGCATATCCGAAGAGAGATGCTGAGGTCGCCGGAGAAGCGCCGAAAGGCCTCGGACGAGATCATCTCCGGGATAGCCGCTCTGTCTCCGGTGGATCTGTCCCCCTACCTCCCGGCGGTTGAGGCAGCGCTCGGTGTTATGCATCACGAGTTTATTCCACTCTTGGATGAGGAGCGCTCCAGGCAGGCGACACGAAAGGACGCCCCGGCAAAGTCCGTAGAAGACGAGTCCGTCGTGGATCCATCCGAAAGGGAGACCCCCGACATGGTTGAGGCTGCCCTCTGCGCCCTGCTCTGGAGGGATTCGGCTATGCGTCGGACGGTGGATCCAATAGAGATGGTTTCGATGATTTGCGATCCCCGTCTTCAGACGCTCGCGTCGGCCCTGCTTATGGCATCGTCGATGGATGAGCTTGAGGCTCTCTGGCACGAGACGGGCGACACTTTCCCCATGAGGGCGATAGGCACGGGCAACGCCTACTGCAGCGAGCTGGAGCAGACGTCGGAGGCGGGGCCTATACTGATGGAAATTTTGTCGTCGCGCTGCTCCCGCCGAGAGTACGACATGCTGAAGCTGAAGCTGTCAAGAGGAGAGGCTTCGGATGACGAGCTTCGCCGCTTTCAAGAGCTCGCTGTGCTGTTGAAGGGCGGGGGCAGAAGGGCGTAGACCGTAGGATTGATCTCGCCTTCGAGCGGGGAGAGGGCGAAAAACTTTGTGAAAGAATTGAAATGCCCCTCCGTTTTTTGATATACTTTCGAACGGCCTTGTGTACGGAGGAACTATCCGATGAGACTGGACAAATTTCTGAAACTGTCAAGATTGATCAAGAGAAGGACTGTGGCGCAGGAGATGATCGAGATTGGAGCCGTACGGCTCAACGGCAGGGAGTGCAAGCCCGCCGCGGAGGTGCGGTTGGGCGACCGTGTAGAGATTGCATACCCGTCCCGCCTGCTTTCGCTCGAAGTCCGTTGCGCGGACGAGGCGGCCATAAAACGTCTGCCTTCCAATGAGGCATGGGCGTTGATAGAGGAGAAAAGGGTGAATCCTGCGGAGAAACCTTGGTGAAGAGAGGGCGGCGCATGTCCTGAGCGCCTTTTTTTAGACAAAAGGAGAGGAGCTGAAAAGATGAGCTGCATAATCGGAGTTCACGGACGAGAGATAATCGACTCCAGGGGCAACCCCACGGTCGAGGTCGAGGTCTGGCTCGATAGCGGTGCCTCGGGCAGGGCCTCCGTGCCTTCAGGGGCGTCAACGGGGACGTACGAGGCCCTTGAGCTGCGCGACGGAGGGGAGCGCTACCTTGGCAAGGGCGTGCTGAAGGCCGTAGAGAACGTCAACGAGAGGATAGCGCCCGAGCTGATGGGCTTTGACGCTGATGACCAGGCGGGGCTGGACGAGGCGATGATAGCCCTTGACGGCACGCCGAACAAGGAGGTCCTCGGGGCGAACGCGATACTGGGAGTGTCGCTGGCCGCAGCCAGGGCCGCCGCCGAGGATCACGATGTACCGCTGCTGTCGTGGATCGGGGGGCTGGGGCCCTTCTCACTTCCGACGCCTATGATGAACGTCATCAACGGAGGGGCGCACGCGGACAACAACGTCGACATACAGGAGTTCATGATCGTCCCGCACGGCGCGGATTCGTTCGCCGAGGCGCTTCGCATGGGCGTCGAGGTCTATCACACTCTTAAAAAGGCGATGCTGGCACGAGGTTACAGCACTGCCATCGGAGACGAGGGAGGCTTCGCCCCCGACCTGAAGAGCAACCGGGAGGCTATCGACCTTATCCTTGAGGCGGTGCAGAAGGCGGGGTACGCTCCGGGAAAGCAGTTCTCGATAGCGTTGGACGTCGCGGCGTCGGAGCTGTTCAAGGACGGCAGGTACCACTTCGTCGGCGAGAACAGGGCCTTCTCACCGGACGAGATGGTGGACTACTACGAGCAGCTATGCAAGGACTACCCGATACTTTCGATAGAGGACGGCATGGCCGAGGACGACTGGGCGGGGTGGTCGCTGATGACCGAACGTCTGGGATCGACTATTCAGATCGTAGGGGACGACCTTTTCGTGACAAACCCCGATAAGCTGTCGAGGGGAGTTAGGGAGGGGGTTGCCAACGCGATCCTCATCAAGCTTAACCAGATTGGCACCCTGTCGGAGACTCTTGGAGTGATATCCATGGCCAGGCGTCACGGCTACGCTACTGTCATCTCCCACAGATCGGGAGAGACGGACGATTCTTTCATAGCCGATCTGGCCGTCGCGACTGGCGCGGGACAGATAAAGACCGGAGCCCCGGCCAGGATAGACAGGGTTGCAAAGTACAACCAGCTGCTTAGAATTGCCGAGCGGCTGAACACAGCACCTTACGCCGGACTGTCGCAGTTCAGAGGCGACGCGGGCGCACAGGGCAAGATATAGGGAGGTTTTTTCATGAAGAAGATCATTTCCACAGCAAATGCGCCCGCAGCGGTCGGGCCGTACAGCCAGGCAATAAAAGCCGGGCCGTTCCTCTTCTGTTCGGGGCAGCTTCCGATGGACCCCAAAACAGGCGAGTTCGTCCCAGGCGGAGTGGCCGAGCAGGCGGAGCAGGTACTGAAGAACGTACAGGCAGTCCTGGAGGGAGCAGGGTATTCTCTGAACGACGTTGTAAAGGCCACTGTCTTCGCAACGAGCATGGGCGACTTCGCCGCGGTGAACGGCGTCTACGCCAAGTTCTTCGAGAAAGAGCCTCCGGCCCGCTCGTTCGTCGAGGTCAGCGCCCTTCCCAGAGGCGCCCAGGTAGAGATCGAAGTCATAGCCTGGAAAGAATGATCCCGTTTTGCCCCTTTAATCCTGAAGGGTGTGCGTAAATGAAGGATCTGAAAATCTCTGAACCTACTGTCGAGCGGCTGGTCCTGTATCACCGCCTTCTTGAGAGAGTGGCCGCCGAGGGACGAAAGGTGATCTCCTCTAAAGAGATGGGAGAGATGCTCTCCTTCAAGGCGAGCCAGGTCAGAAAGGATCTGTCCTACTTCGGGGAGATAGGCAAGCGCGGCGTGGGGTACCATGTCGAAAGGCTGCTCGGGCATATAGGCACCATCCTGTCGTCCCCCGGGCTTTGGTCCATAGCTCTTGCGGGAGTGGGCAGGCTGGGTGAGGCCCTTCTGGGCTACGGAGGCTTCAGAAGCGAGCAGTTTCATATCAAGGCCCTTTTCGATGTAGATCCTGAGAAGATCGGCTCGGTCATTCAGGGAGTACCGTGCTACTCGATAGAGGATGCGCCGCGTATCCTGCGAGAGAAGGAGATAGAGGCGCTGATTGTCTCCGTCCCCTCCGGCGCGGCACAGTACGTCGTCGATAAGGCGGTGGAGGCGGGATGCGTAAGGGGCATTCTGAACTTCTCTCCCGTCACGTTGGCGGTGCCCGATGACGTGTTGCTATACAGCGTGGATATTTCGGTTGAGCTCGAGAAGTTGCTCTTTTACCTTAAGCATCGGGAGAGCTAGTTACCGATCGGATACCGGTGAAAAATAATTTTTTAAGGAGGCGTTTTTTTTGGAACAACAGTGCGGACAGGCGGCAGGCGGCGCGGGCGGACAGGGTAGTCTGATGGGGATGCTCTTCCCCCTCGCGTTATTCGTCGTAATCTTCTACTTCTTCATCATCAGGCCCCAGAGAAAGAGACAGAAGGCGCAGGACAACCTGCTGACCTCCCTTACCAGGGGAGATCAGATCGTGACGATCGGCGGCTTCTACGGCACCATCCGGGAGGTCAAGGACGACAGCCTTGTGCTTGAGATAGCCGACGGTGTGAAGGTTCGCATCCTCAAGTCTGCGGTGGCCACGAAGAAGGCCTCTGCAGCACAGCCCCAAAAAGAGGATCAGCCCCAGACCAAAGAAGACTAGGTGTTCCCGGGCTTTTGCGCGGCGCTCGGAGAGTTTGGTGGCGCTCTGTCTGCCGCGCGCTATTCATGCGGGTTAACGTGTCATCAATTTGCGAAAGCAACGGAGGGAAAAAACTTATGTTGAGACGAGACCGCTGGCGGCTCCTGTTAGTCGCCGTGGTGGTGCTTGTAGCCCTTTTTCTGGTCTTTCCCGTCAAGGGGAGGATTAACCTTGGGCTCGACCTGAAGGGCGGAGCGCATATAGTGCTTCAGGCTAAGGATACTGCGGAAAGCAAGGTGTCGGAGGACAGCCTGGAGCGGCTGCTCGCGGTGCTGAGAAACCGAGTGGACCAGTTCGGCGTAGCGGAGCCGGTGATTCAGAGGGAGGGAGCGGACAGGATTATCGTGGACCTCCCCGGCGTTCAGGATCCGGATGCGGCCCTTGAGCTGATAGGAAAGACGGCGCTTCTGGAGTTTCGCGCGGTGGTGACATCCACCTCGCCCATTCCTCCTGCGGCCGAGAGGAAGAACTACGACTCGGACGCGGAGTTCGAGCGTGCACAGAGCCGCTGGAATGAGGCCGTGAAGGCGATCGACGACCAGAAGGAAGAGCTTGAGCGTCAGTCCGCTTCCGTGGAAAGCGGAGTTGTCGCCAGGGCCGACGAGGGCAGGTTCTACCTGCTCGGGCCGGTGCTGGTGGGCGGAAAGGACCTGGTTGACGCAAAACCGCAGTACGACCATCTGGGGCGCCCGGTGGTGGCGCTGGCCTTCAGCTCTGAAGGCGCCAAACTCTTCGACACGGCGACCTTCGCCAACGTGGGGAAGCAGCTCGCAATAGTACTCGACGGAGTGGTTATATCGGCCCCTGTAGTACAGGAGCGCATCACAGGCGGCAACGCCCAGATATCCGGTCGCTTCTCCGCTGAGGAGGCGAGTCGTCTGTCCATAATGCTGCGTGCAGGTGCGCTTCCCGTCGCCGTCGACGTCATCGAAAATCGGTCCGTGGGCCCGAGCCTCGGAGAGGACTCGATCAGGGCTGGGATACAGGCAGGGCTTGTTGGAGCGGCCCTTGTCTTTCTGTTCATACTGATCTACTACCGTTCCCTGGGACTTGCGGCCGATGCGTCACTTTTCGTGACCATCCTGCTGGTCTTCGCGGGGCTGATTACTCTAAAGGCCACCCTCACCCTTCCGGGCATCGCGGGCATCGTGCTCACGATAGGAATGGCGGTCGACGGCAACGTGCTCATATACGAGCGCATGAAGGAGGAGTTGCGAGCGGGGAAGACGCCTATTGCCTCCGTTGACGGCGGGTTCAAGAAGGCCCTGACGACAATCCTCGACGCCAATATCACCACCCTAATAGCGGCTGCGGTGCTCTTTTACTTCGGCAGCGGGCCCGTGAGGGGCTTCGCCGTGACACTGAGCGTGGGAATTGTGGCCAGCGTGTTCAGCAACATCGTGGTCACTCGCACCATCCTACAGCTGTTTATGAGCACACGAACCGCGAAGCCTGCGGCGTCCCGTTCCTGAGAGAGGTGGAGAACTGGTTATGAAGCATTTCTGCGTTGATTTCATGAAGTACCGCAAGGCTACGCTGCTGTTCAGCCTTATCTGTGTCCTGGCGAGTCTCGGACTGCTACTCTTCAGGGGGCTGAACCTCGGGATAGACTTTACCGGCGGCAACGTGGTGCAGGTCGAGTTTTCAACTGCCATCTCCGTTGGCGAAGTGCGCGATATCCTTGCGTCTGTCGGACAGGAAGGGGCCGTAATTCAGGCCTACAGCGACGTGGGAGTGATTATCCGAACCGGCATCGGCGACGATCAGACAAGAGTCGCGGTGGTGGATGCCCTGCGCGAGAAGCACCCGGACTTGCACGTGGTCGGAATTGAGAAGGTGGGCCCGGTGGTAGGTGCCGAACTAAGGAAAGAGGCTATGATTGCGCTCGGCCTCTCCCTTGCGGGGATACTGGTGTACATCTCCGTGCGCTTCCAGTTCCGTTTTGCGGTGGTCAGCGTGCTAGCCCTTATGCACGACGCGATCATCACCCTTGGGGTTTTCAGCCTCACCGGCATGGAGGTCTCCTCATCGTTCATCGCAGCGATACTGACGATTGTTGGCTACTCGATCAACAATTCGATTGTCGTGCTGGACAGGGTGCGCGAGAACTGGAATACGTTGAAGAGCGACGGAATTATCACGCTGCTCAACAACTCGATCAACGAGACCCTCTCGCGGACCATCAACACATCCCTGACCACCCTGCTGCCTCTGATCGCCCTCTTCCTGTGGGGAGGAAACGTCCTGCGCATCTTCTCATTCGCCCTGCTGATAGGCCTCATCGCGGGGACGTACAGCTCGATCTTCATGGTTGCGGGCATGCTCGCCGGCTGGTGGGAGAAGTCGCCTCAGAGGGTATAGCCACAGGCCAAGTTGCGGCTTTGAATAGGAGCTCGCGAGAGGCCCGTCCATCTGGATGGGCCTCTCGTTGTATATATAAAGAGGAATAGGCAGCTTTGTGTCCGTGCTATACTCGACGCAAGCAAAAGAAAATTCGCGAGAAAGAGGGGAGAGCGAATGATGGAGGAGAGCAACGGCTCCAACCCAGTACCCTTTAGATTCATGGACTGCTCGCTGCTTACCGTCAGCACCGGAATGCGGGCTCAGTCGCTTCGCGAGCTTCGGACGGCCCTGTCGACCGTTCCGGTCAGCTCGATATACTACCACTTCTGGGGCAGGATGCTGCGCCCGCACATTGCCGAATCAGAGTACAACAATGATTTCGCGACCTGGGCGGAAAGCGGACTGGGAGACGCGGAGCTGGCGGAGGAGTTGAGCGCGGTCAACGCAGCGGACTGCGACGGTATGGAGGAGGTGCGCGAGATTGTGGCGGATATACTGGACGCCCACCTTGACAGAGACGACTTCATGAGCTGGAAGAAGAGCGACAGGGAGTTCTTCTTCATCGGATGCACCAAGCTTATGTTCGATACCGGGCGCGAGGTGTTCTCTCTGGGCGACTTCGCAAGGGCGGTAGGGACATCGAGTCTGCAAAGTTTTTTTCACCACTATATCGATGGTCGACGGCGCTCCGAGGATGGGAAGGATGACTTCTCACTGTGGCTGGAGCAGTTCGGCAACGAGACCGAGCCGTTGAGAAACTCGCTTCAGTCGGTGGACTCCTACCTGTTCTCCCTTGGAGAGCTCAAGTCGCAGGTGGTAGCTATCCTCGAGAGATTCGCGCGGGGCAGGGGGTGAGGCGTTGACGGATATGCTTGAGAGATACGGCGAGGTCGTAGGGGCGCACACGATGGACAGCCTAAAGGTCATCGCCGATATGCTTGGGGGAAAGAGAATAGTGCACGTCAACTCCACCAGAGAGGGCGGGGGAGTCGCCGAGATCCTGTCATCCATGGTTCCTCTTTCAAGAGAGCTGGGGCTTGACGTTGCCTGGGAGGTCATAGACGGCGATCCGGACTTCTTCTCCTGCACAAAAACGCTGCACAACTCGCTGCAGGGTATGCCCGGCGGGCTCTCCGAGGGGCATATTGAGGCTTACATTGATGCCAACAGGCGGAACGCAGAGAGGCTCGGCCCCGTGCTGGAGGAGGCCGACTACGTCTTCATACACGACCCTCAGCCCGCGGCGCTGCTGGGCATGCTCCCGAACAGAAGGGGTAAGTGGATCTGGCGCTGCCATATCGACGTCAGCTCTCCGAACCGCTCCGTGTGGCGTTTTGTGAAAAAACAGGTCGAGGGGTACGACGCCTCCATCTTCTCCCTGCCTGACTTCGCCCAGCCCCTGCCTCACCCCCAGTTTCTCATAACGCCGAGCATCGACCCACTCAGCGAGAAGAACGTCAGACTGAGCAGGGGAGAGGTGACGAAGGCCTACAGGGAGCTTGGCGTTCCTCTGGACAAGCCTGTGGTGCTGCAGGTGTCCAGGTTTGACCGATTCAAGGACCCTCTGGGCGTTATAGAGAGCTTCAGAATTGCGCGCGAGCATGTCGACATGCGCCTCGTCCTGGCCGGAGGAGGAGCGACGGACGACCCGGAGTCAGGCGAGGTCCTAGCGGAGGTTCAGAGGGCTGCGGAGCATGACTCGGACATCCACGTGCTGCTGCTTCCCCCCGACGCTCACAGGACCATCAACGCACTACAGTCCGGCGCGGCGGTTGTGATGCAGAAGTCCACAAAAGAGGGGTTCGGGCTGACTGTGACGGAGGCCCTGTGGAAGAAGAAGCCGGTCATCGGCGGAGATGTCGGCGGAATACGGCTCCAGATTATCAATCGCTTCAATGGCTTCCGCGTTCGGTCTCCGCAGGG
>JBAYOX010000012.1:0-16236 GCA_041678025.1 Aminobacteriaceae bacterium | reverse complement strand
GTCGAGGACGACTACCCTGATGCTAAAGTGGCGGGACGCACGGTGAGGTACGAAATAACCGTAAAAGAGATAAAAGAGAAGGTCCTTCCCGAGATGGAACCGGACTTCTTCGAGAAGATACTCGGGAGCGACTACAAGACCGAGGAAGCCTTTCGCGAGGAGATCAAAAAAAGGATCTTCGACAAAGTTTCCGCGGACATTAACGCCAAGGCTGAGTTGGACGCGCTAGACAGTGTCTCCGAAATGTCAACTGTAACGGTTCCCGAGACGCTTATCTCGCGCCAGATGGCCCTGATGAAGAGGGAGGACGAGGAGAACCTGAAGCAGAGCCGCGGCATCACCCTTGAGGAGATGCTGACAGAGGCGTCGGCAAGCATGGAGGAGTACGAGAAGAACATCCGTGAACAGGCCTCTGGCATCGTCCGTCGCTCGCTCGTCCTGGATAAGGTGGCAGAGGAAAGAGGCGTAAGCGTGGAAAAGGAGGACTTCGAAGGCGAGATGCAGTCTTTGGCGACGTCCTACAATATCGACGCCAAGCGCCTTGTAGAGGGACTCTACAGGGACGAAAAGAGACTTATGGAGCTTGCGAACAGGATCAAGTACAAGAAGACCATCAAGGAGATCATGAACACCGTCAAGATAGACGAGACTGTGCAGGATGATCAGCAGTAATATACAGGGCGGGAGGTGCGGTTTTTGCTGATTCCATACGTTGTCGAGCAAACCGGACGCGGCGAGAGGACCTACGATATATACAGCCGCCTTCTGAAGGACCGGATAATATTTCTGGGAGACTCTATAGACGAGCACACGGGCAACATCGTGGTAGCGCAGCTTCTCTTTCTGGAGAGCGAGGACCCGGAGAAGGATATCAATCTATACATCAACAGTCCTGGAGGGTACGTGTCGGCCGGATTGGCGATATACGATACGATGCAGTATATCAAAAGCCCCGTATCCACGATATGCCTGGGGCATGCGGCCAGTATGGCTGCCCTTCTGCTTGCGGGAGGCTCCGAGGGCAAGAGGTTTGCCCTCCCTAACGCGCGTGTCATGATCCATCAGCCGCTTGGGGGAGTTCAAGGACAGGCCACTGAGGTTGAGATCCACGCTCGCGAGATACTGAAGTTACGCGAGAAGCTGAATGATATACTTGTCAAACACACGGGACAGACAAAGAAAAAAGTGCGCGCCGACACGGAGAGGGACTACTACATGTCCCCTGAAGAGGCCGTCGAGTACGGGATCGTCGATAAAATTATCCAGTCGAGATAATACGTTTGCCCCACGGGAATCATCGAAATCAACATATAACGAAGAAACAGATCTGCGGGTATGTAAGCTTCGGACATTCCCTATGTTGTGTTATGAGGGAGAAAGTTGCAGGGAGGTTTTTTAATGTCCAGGTTTGAAAATGGCGGGAGGGGTTCAAAGGGAGACGGCAGGAAGAACTCCTATAATGGCCGCTGTTCGTTCTGTGGAAAGAGTCAGGAGGAGGTTCAAAAGCTCATCGCCGGGCCCGGGGTTAACATTTGCGACGAGTGCGTCCACCTCTGTAATATGATACTTGTGGAGGAGAGCGACGAGTCCGCCGCAAAGCCCAAACCGGCAGAGCCCTTTTCTCTTGCCGAGGTTCCCAAGCCAAAGGAGATAAAGGAGTATCTCGACCAGTACGTCATAGGTCAGGAGCTCGCCAAAAAGGCCGTCTCGGTCGCTGTTTACAACCATTACAAGAGGGTGGGCAACTACGAGGCGAAGGACAGCGACGTAGAGCTTCAGAAGAGCAACGTCCTGCTCCTCGGCCCTACGGGATGTGGGAAGACGCTTATTGCACGCACACTGGCGAAGAAGCTGGACGTGCCGTTCGCTATGGCTGACGCGACCACTCTGACGGAGGCCGGCTACGTCGGCGAGGACGTCGAGAACATCCTGGTCAAGCTTCTTCAGGCCGCTGATTACGACGTTCAGGCGGCACAGAGAGGGATAATTTATATCGACGAGATCGACAAGATCTCCCGTAAGTCGGAGTCGGCGTCCATAACAAGAGATGTCTCCGGGGAGGGGGTTCAGCAGGCCCTTTTGAAGATACTGGAGGGCACTCTATCGAACGTCCCACCAAAGGGAGGAAGAAAGCACCCCTACCAGGACTTCATACAGATGGACACTACGAACATCCTCTTTATCTGCGGGGGTGCCTTCGACGGCATCGAGGAGGTCATCGGCCGAAGGGTGAACAAGAAGATGATAGGTTTCGGCGGCGACGTCCTGGGCAAGCACGACGTGCGCCGATACGAGATTATGAAACAGATACAGCCCGATGACCTGATGGCGTTCGGCTTCATCCCGGAGCTCGCGGGAAGACTTCCTGTGATGATTCCTCTGGAGGAGCTGGACACGGACGCACTGGTGCGCATACTGGTGGAGCCAAGGAACTCCCTGGTTCGTCAGTACAGAAAGGCATTCTCGATGGAGGGAGTCAACCTTGAGTTCACCCCGGAGGCGCTCCTGAGCATAGCCTCGAAGGCCTCAAGCAAGAACACCGGTGCCAGAGGACTCAGATCGATCCTTGAGAACCTCATGATGGACCTCATGTACGAAATTCCCTCGAGCGAAAAGACGGTCGGCAGGGTGGTCATAACGAAAGAGGCTGTGGAGGGAGAAAACCCTCCGCTTAGAGAGGAAGACAAATCAGAGGAGGTCGCCTGAAGGCCATGAAGGGGGAGAAGGAGATGCAGGCGCACGACCCCGTTATCGAGACGGAGCCTATGGAGCCGCGACGTTGCTACGTCCTCCCTGTAAGGGATATCGTAGTCTTCCCCGGTATAATCGCCCCTCTGTTCGTCGGGCGTCCCCGCTCTTTGAAGGCAATCGAGATGGCGATGCTTCAGGACAGAAATGTCCTCGTGGTAGCGCAGAAGGAGATACTGGTCGACGACCCGCTGATGGAGGATCTTTACAGAGTGGGCACTGTGTGCAGTATTCTTCAGATGGTGAGGATACCGGACGGGACCACCAAGGTACTGATAGAGGGCGTGGAGCGGGTGAAAGTCCTCTCCTACGGGAAGGGCAAGGAGACACTTGAGGCGGAGATAGTCTCGCTTCCCTGGGAGGACCACCATTCACCGAATCTTGAGGCGCTCAAGCGCAGCGTCCTTGAGCAGTTCGAGAAGTACGTGACACTGCACCCACGCATACCTGGGGAGGTCCTGATCTCCGTCATGAACGTGGATGACCCGCGTCAGATATCCGATCTGGTGGGGTCGCACCTCTCCATGAAGGTCGACAAGAAGCAGAAGCTACTGGAGACAGTCAACCTCGAGAAGGGACTGAAGTACCTTCTGAAGATCCTTCTGGAGGAGATAGATATCCTTCAGCTGGAGCACGACATACAGGACAAGGTCAGGCAGGAGGTCGACAGGGGGCATAAGGAGTACTACCTCCGCGAACAGCTCAAAGTAATTCAGGACGAGCTGGGGCAGGGGGAGAATCCCTCCGAGATAGACGAGCTTCGTGCAAAGATCGAGGATGCGAATATGCCGGAGGCAGTCCATAACAAGTCGCTTAACGAGCTTGAACGGCTCTCGAAGATGCCTCTGGTATCAGCCGAAGCGACCGTCGTCAGGACTTACATAGACTGGCTTGTATCATTGCCATGGAACACAACAACACCGGACAATCTCGATATCGACAGGGCAGGCAAGGTGCTGGACGGGGATCATTACGGGCTGGAGAAGGTCAAGGAGCGTATTCTCGAGTTCCTCGCGGTCCGCAAGCTCGCACTCGACAAGATGAAGGGGCAGGTCCTATGCTTCGTCGGCCCTCCGGGCGTGGGTAAGACGTCGCTGGGGAAGTCGATAGCGAAGGCCCTTGAGAGGAAGTTCGTTAACATGTCACTCGGGGGCATGCGCGACGAGGCGGAGATCAGGGGGCACAGAAGGACATACGTCGGGGCGATGCCGGGTCGCATTCTACAGAAGATCCGCCAGGCAGGCGTGATGAACCCGGTTCTGCTGATGGACGAGATCGACAAGCTCGGACTCGATTTTCGGGGAGACCCCGCCGCGGCCCTGCTGGAAGTTCTGGATCCCGAGCAGAACAGCTCGTTCACCGACCACTTCCTTGAGGTACCGTTCGATCTGCGCAACGTCATCTTCATCACCACGGCCAACGTCACCCACACTATACCGAAGCCACTCCTCGACAGGATGGAGATAATAAAAATACCCGGTTACGTCTGGCAGGAGAAGAAGATGATCGCGAAGAACCACCTCTTTCCCCGAATTCTGGTGGAGCACGGGCTGACGCCCAAGCAGCTCGCCATAACCCCGGGCGGTCTCGAGCATATCATCAGCGACTACACGAGGGAGGCCGGGGTAAGAGGGCTTGAGAGAGAGCTCGCCAAGGTGTGCAGAAAAGTGGCGAGACGGATCGTCGAGGACGGGAAAAATGCGGAGAAAAAGCTTTCAATCAGCGCAAAACAGCTAAAAGACTACCTAGGCCCACCCAAGCTCTACGACACCAGGCTTCCGAAAAACAAGGAGGTCGGGACGGTGGTCGGGCTTGCCTGGACCGAGACAGGTGGAGACGTGCTGGTTATAGAGGCGGCAACGATGAAGGGCAAGGGAGAGGTGACCCTGACCGGGAACCTGGGATCGATCATGCAGGAGTCCGCGCAGACCGCGATAGGCTTCCTCAGGTCGAACGCGGACAAGTTCGGAATTGGTGATGTGGACTGGAAGAACATAGACGTCCACCTGCACGTACCCGAGGGCGCCATTCCCAAGGACGGCCCCTCCGCGGGCATAACCATGGCCGTGGCAATTCTGTCGGCCGTCAGAAAGAGCCCTGTGCTGCCCGACATAGCAATGACTGGAGAGGTCTCCCTGCAGGGGAAGGTCCTCCCTGTCGGAGGCATAAGGGACAAGATACTCGCCGCAAAGAGGCAGGGGATCAGCAGGATTATCACCCCCCTAGCGAACAGGCCGGATGTCGAGGAGATACCGGACTGGTCGAGAGAGGGGCTTACCTTCCACTATGTTGACAGGGTGGAGGAGGTCTTCGACAGGGCTCTGGAGAGGACGTCGCAAAACGATGCCTAGATGGAAGGCGTCGTTCGAGTGCTCGTCGTTCAAAGCGGAGCAGCTGCCTCACAAGGGTATAAACGAGATCGCGGTTGCCGGGCGCTCGAATGTCGGCAAGTCCTCTCTGATCAACAAGCTCTTGGGGGCGCGTCTGGCCCACGTGGGGGGGACACCGGGAAAGACAAGGAGCATCAACTTCTTCATAGTCGAAAGGGAGGAGGCCCAGCCGTTCAGGCTGGTGGACCTTCCAGGCTTCGGCTATGCCTCGAGAAGCAAAGGGGAGCGCGACCAGTGGGCTCGCCTGGTGGGCGCCTACACGAACGGGCGCGAGAATCTACTCCTCATCCTGCACCTGGTGGACTTCAGGCACGGCCTTCTGAAGAACGACATAGCCCTTCAGGAGTGGCTGAACGGCTTGGGTATACCGGTGTTCGTGGTGTTCACAAAAGGGGACAAGATCGCCAGAGGGAGGCATCTGGCCATGCGCAACGAATATATACGAGAAGGATTGAAGTCGGTTGACGTACCCATAATAACCTCGGGGAAAGACGGCTCCGGCATGGATGATCTGAGGCTGTTCATTGAGTCGTATCTCGCTCTTCCTGATCCGAATTAGTGTTTGAAGTCATCGACGGAGGTGAATGTTTGTGGCAGGTATTGTGGAGTCAATGGCGAAGTCTTACTCCCCGGAACCTATAGAGGATAAATGGTACAAACAATGGATGGAATCAGGGCTTTTTGACGCGCCCTCCGACGGTGGCGGAGAGCCTTTTTCGATAGTGATACCTCCGCCGAACGTCACCGGCTCCCTTCACATGGGGCATGCCTTCAACCATACCTTCCAGGACATCATCTGCCGCTTCAAGCGCATGAGAGGCTACAACGTGCTATGGCTGCCCGGGACAGACCACGCCGGTATAGCCACTCAGAACGTGGTGGAGCGCAGGCTGGCGGGAGAGGGGCTTACGCGCCACGACCTGGGGCGCGAGGAGTTCATCCGCAGGGTGTGGGAGTGGAAAGAGGAGTTCGGGGGCAGGATTACCGGCCAGATGAAAAAACTCGGCGACTCGTGTGATTGGAGCAGGGAACGCTTCACACTCGACGAGGGTCTTTCAAGGGCCGTGCGCTCCGTCTTCGTGAAGCTTTACAAGAAAGACCTGATCTACAGGGGAAAATACATAGTAAACTGGTGCTCTCGCTGTCATACCGCCCTCTCGGACATAGAGGTGGAGCATGAGGAGCAGGAGGGACAGCTGTATCATGTCGCATATCCGATGGAGGACGGAACCGGCAGTGTGGTCGTCGCGACGACCCGCCCCGAGACAGTGTGGGGGGACGTGGCCATCGCCGTTCACCCGAGGTCGGAGAAGGGGAACCTCGTCGGGAAGAGAGTAAGGGTCCCTCTGGGCGGCAGGATAATACCAGTGATCGAGGACGCTATGGTAGACCCCGAGTTCGGCACAGGATGCGTCAAGATAACCCCGGCCCACGACCCAAACGACTTCCTTGTAGGCCAGCGCCACAACCTCGAACAGGTCCAGGTAATAGACGAGCACGGCTTTATGAACTCAAACGCTCCCGGATACGAGGGTTTGAGCATCGACGAGGCCAGAAAAAAGGCGGTCGAGGATCTTACTGCCTCCGGATCGCTGGTCGGGACCGAGCAGATGCGGCACTCGGTCGGACACTGCTACCGCTGTAATACAACAGTGGAACCGTACCTGTCGGAGCAGTGGTTCGTAAGGGCCGGGCCACTTGCGGACGCCGGGATAAAGGTCGTCAGGGAGGGCAGGATAAAGTTCATCCCCGACCAGTGGGAGAAGGTCTACTATCAGTGGATGGAGAACATCCGCGACTGGTGCATCTCCCGGCAGCTCTGGTGGGGGCACAGGATACCTGCCTGGACGTGTGAAGAGTGCGGGCACATAACCGTCTCAGAGAAAGACCCGTCCACCTGCGAGAAGTGCGGCGGCACTCGCATAGTCCAGGACGAGGACGTGCTGGACACGTGGTTTAGCAGCGCCCTTTGGCCCTTTTCCACCCTCGGGTGGCCAGATAAGACCGCGGATCTGTCCCGCTTCTATCCCACCTCCCTCCTTGTTACGGCATTCGACATAATCTTCTTCTGGGTGGCTCGGATGATAATGATGGGCATGGAGTTTATGGGTGAGGTGCCCTTCCATGATGTATATATCCACGCTCTTATCCGGGACGAGAAGGGGCGCAAGATGAGCAAGTCGAGCGGGAACGTGATAGACCCGCTTGACATGATTGCAAAATACGGAGCGGATGCTCTCAGGATGACCCTGGCGGCGCTCACAGTACAGGGACGCGACATCCTGCTAAGCACGGGCAAGATCGAGACGTACAGGCTCTTCATGAACAAGATCTGGAACGCGTCGCGCTTCGCTCTTATGAACCTCGAGGACCTGCCGGGAGACGCCTCGCTAGACGATAACGCAGAGCTGAAGCTTCACGACAGATGGATCCTGACCAGAACAGGGCTTGTAGCGAAGGAGACTACCCGGCTTCTCGAGTCGTACAATATCGGCGAGGCGGCCAGGCTGCTGTACGACTTCGTCTGGGGAGATCTGTGCGACTGGTACTTAGAGCTCTCAAAACCCGCGCTGAAGGGAGCGGCGGGGGGGGGGCGCAGAAGGGCTACTCAGCGGGTGCTACACTCCGTATTCAAGGACGCCATGCTGCTGCTGCACCCGTTCATACCGTTCGTCACCGAGGAACTGTGGCAAATCTTTGGCTTCGGAGACGACTCGTCGCTGATGGAGCGGTACGAATGGCCGGCGGGGAACGGCGTATCCCGGTTCCGAGAATCGATCGACCGCATGTCTCTGTTTCAGGAGGTTGTACGAGTGCTCCGAAACCTTCGTGCCGAGGCAGGAGTGACACCTCAGGGGTATGTCGGCCGAGCCGTGATCCAGTGCGACGAGGGGGGAGCGCTGGCGGACATAATTGAAGAGACCAGGCCGCTTATGCAGGAGCTGACCAGGATTCGCGAGATTTCCCTCACACCTTCCTCCACCGGCAAGCCTGCGGGCGCACTATCTTCACAGGTGAGCGGGGGAGAGGCGAACCTCATTGTGGGGGACGTTCTTGATATAAACTTGGAGATCGAGCGCCTCTCCTCCGAGATCGCCTCACTGAACAAAAGCATCGGTGCGAGCAGGGGCAAACTTCAGAACCAGGACTTCATCGGACGCGCCCCTGCGGAGATAGTGGAGAAGGAGCGAGCCAGGCTCGAGGAGAGCGAAGCGCGCCTTCGCAGAGTACATGAGAACATCGAGAGCCTGAGAAGGTCGTAAATGCTCCCTGAGATAACGAGCTTCGAGGAGCTTGAAGGGTTCTTCTCCATCCTGTCGAGCCCTGGAATCCGCCCCGGGCTTGACAGAATCGGACGCTTGCTGAAGCTGGTCGGAAGTCCGGAGAGATATTTCCCCTCGGTGCATATAGTCGGCACCAACGGCAAGGGCTCCACAGCCGCTTTCATCGAGAGCATCCTCAGGTCGTCGGGTTACTCTACTGCGTTGTACACAAGTCCGCACCTCGAGTCACCCTCGGAACGACTTACATTAAGGGGGAGTCCCGCTCCGCTGGATGCATGGTCTGCGTCTGCCTTTGATCTGAATGAGGCGATTAAGTCCGATTCAGTGCTATGCGAGGACCCTCCGTCATTCTTCGAGGTAGTGACAGCGGCCGCCTTTATGATTTGTGCGCGGAGCGGAGTCGATATAGCGGTCGTGGAGGCGGGCCTCGGAGGGCGGCTCGATGCTACTAACCTGCTGGGCGACGTGCGACTGACTATGATAACCTCGATATCCATGGACCACACGGATTTCCTGGGGGACTCCATCGAACAGGTTGCATCGGAGAAGTTCGCCGTGATGCGAGAGAGTACGCCGGCGCTCTTCTCCGGAGACCCCGACGCACTTGTGTCTCAATTCCTCGAGACCGCGGCTTCACGTGCCGCTAAGCCGCACTTGCTGTACGACCTGTGCAAGATCGACCAAGTGGTCAGCGCCAGGGACTCCCTCTCCTTCGTCTACCGCTCCGAACTATTCTCTCGGGGTGCCGAGATACCCCTTCGGACGATGCTTCTGGGCTCGTACCAGGTGGAGAACTGCGCCCTTGCCGTCACAGGCTCGCTACTTCTCTCAGAATCCTTCCCCGACATAACAAATACCTCTATTGTGGACGGAGTCCGCTGCGCGACATGGCCCGGCAGGTTTGAGACGTTGCTCTCGGACCCAGTCCTAATCCTGGATGGTGCCCACAACCCCGGAGGCATGAAGAGGCTTGTCAATGAGCTCTCCGCTCTATATGGTGGCGAAAGGGTCGGCGTTGTCTACGGCAGCATGAGGGACAAACCGTACCCTGAATGTCTAGCCCTTCTGCGCCGTGCGAGCGGCAGGCTGTATTGCGTGCCTGTGCCCGGAAATGCGCGCTCCGCCACCCCAGAGCAGTTGACAGAGGCTGCGGTGGAGGCTGGATGGGGAGAGGGCGAGGTTTCCCTGCACAACGATCCGATCGAAGCCATCCACACGGCCCGGACCTCGAACAGCGTGACCGTGTGCTGTGGCAGTCTCTATCTGGTCGGCTATGTAAGGTCTCGGCTTTCGAAGACGAACGGGGAGGGCGACCGATGAGTATCACCCCTTCCTTCCGAATCGAACACACGGGGCCTCTCCCCTTCATCGATTACCTGCCCCCCGCACAGGAATCATCGTTTTTCATCCGCCTGTTTCTCAGGGGGGCTGAAATGGACAGGACCCTTGGTGATCCCCATGTGGCAAGAGAAGTGATAGAGAAGATCGTGCCGCTTCAAGGACCGCTGATTGCTCCCCGACAGGTTCACGGCGACCGTTTAATACGCGGCGTACGGAAGTTCTCCCTACCATCAAGGCCCGAGGGAGACGGGGTTCTCATCGAAAACAGCGGAATCGAGGCTTCTCTGCGCTTCGCCGACTGTTATCCGGTGATACTCGCCTCGCAGGAGCCCTCTAAATGGATAGCCCTCCTGCACTCAGGCTACAGGGGGGTGCTGAATAATATCGCCGGGAACACGTGCAAGGCTTTGTTTGCAGATTCAGATCGTTCTCCCCTCTCAACCTTCGCATGGATAGGACCGGGTATCGGGAGGAGGCACTACAGCAGAAGGCGCGACGACCAATGGACCGAAAAAGGTCTGAGTCTCTTCGCCCCGGAGAACACAGATGATCTCGGCGACGAGGTCTTTTTCGACCTTGGCGCGCAGATCAGGGATCAGCTTGTGAGCTCGGGCATCCCTCCCTCCAACATTCGACCTGTTCCTCTTTGCACTTTCGAAAGAAATGACCTATTCTACTCTTACAGAAGGGGTGACTTCGAGAATCGGCTTTTTCTGATGGCCTTTATAAAGAGGTGAAGGATACCACTTTTGCAAGGCCGGACGGGACAATGTACCTTAGGGATAGGATCCAACCTTACCGAAGGAGCTGAAGGGTCCATGGACTTAAAACGGGTGGGAGTTGTCGGAGTAGGACATCTGGGGCAGCACCACGCAAGGGTTTACACCGAGCTTCTCGGTGCCAATCTTGTCGGCGTCGTCGATGTAAATGAGAGCAGAGCGGCAGCTATCGGAGAGAATCTGGGAGTCCCATGGTTTACAGATTTTGACGACTTCATCAAGCGGGCGTCGCCGGAGGCCATCAGCATCGTCGTGCCCACGAGCATGCACTTCGAGATCGCGCGCAAGGCCTTGCTTAACGGCATAAGTGTTCTCATAGAGAAGCCTGTTACCACTACCGTGCACGAGGCCGAGGAGCTGATAAGGTTCGCGGCCGAGTCGGACCTTGTGCTACAGGTGGGGCACATTGAGCGGTTCAACAGTGCTGTGCAGTACATCTCTAAAATTATCCATGAACCTCTCTTTCTGCAGTCGCGGCGTCTTGGCCCTTACTCGCCGAGGATAAGCGACGTTGGGGTCGTGCTGGATCTTATGATCCACGATATCGATATAATACTGTCGCTAGTCCGTTCGGAGATATCAAACATCTCCGCTACAGGAAGGTGCATCCGCTCGGACCATGAGGACATAGCCTCTGCTCAGATATCATTCGCAAACGGCTCTATGGCGCATATCCTTGTGAGCCGCATGTCGGAGCGAAGGTTGCGTCAGCTTGAGATAATGGAGCCGGAGAGGTACGTCACCATTGACTACGAGACCCAGGATGTGTCGATCAACAGATGCGTCCGCCAGAATAACAACAGTCTGGTCGAGGTGATTGAGCACCCGGTCTTCCCGAAGAGCGAGCCTCTGAAACTTGAACTGCAGCACTTCGTCACCTGCGTCCGAGAGGGGAGGCAGCCCCTGGTCGGCATCACAGATGGAAAGAGGGCGCTAGAGGTAGCGGTCTCCGTCCTGAGGCAGATACATCTTGCCGAGTCGGGAGGCGTGCAAAAGGATGCGGTCTCCTGTTAACGGCTTATGAATGTAAAGCAAGGACCCCGGACTCTTCGTTCCGGGGTCCTTGCTTTAGTGCCTTTAATAATTATCTTTTATTTCTTTCTGATTAAAGCATAATATCCATATTTCGAAGTGGCACATTGTTTTTTTATAGAGTATCCTTACTCTGATCATTAGTTCTTTACAATAAACTCATCGGAGAGCAATATGCCTGTTGTAAACATTCAAGCGTTAATAGCACTGGCTCTCTTTTTTATATCGCTGTTTCTGGCCAGAATAATTGTTCGTATTCAGAATGGGTCTTTGCCGGGAGGGCCTCTCTGGGTTCTGTATCTCAGGGTACTGTTAGGCTTTACTTTTGCGGGCTCTATCACCCTCGGCTTCTATTCTTTCGCGGGAATAGACGTTATTTCCGGCCATATATAGCCCGTAAGGTCGTAGATAAACTATAATAGCGAGGGGGCATTTTGAATCGTTTTTTGGCCTCCCGACTCAAATGAGTACCGGTTTTTTCTGATGTCGCAAAATAATAAGGAGGAGATTGTTATAAAACAGACGCGGTTCGCAATTTGTCTCGCCCTTCTTACTCTGCTCCTCGTCTCTTTCTTCTCCAAGCCGTCGGGCGCGGATCTCCTTCCTGCCGCAGACAGAGAGGGGGCCGAGCGTTACTTCTCCGAGGCTTACGAACACTTCATTGCAAGAGAATACACCACCGCTCTCGCGAGTCTTGATAGATCGCTTGAGCTCAACACCTATTTTGTTGACTACTACCTCATGCGGGGGCTTGTTTTGCACCGCATAGGAAGAGGGGAGGAGGCAGTAAAGTCTATCCGGTATTACCTGGAGGTTCGGCCAAAGGACAGCGCAGCTCCCAGAATTCTTGAGCGTTTATGGTACGAGGAGCTTTTCATCAGGGAGTTTATCTCCGGAGAACCGATTAATTCGAGGATAGTTTCCTCCCAAAAAGACCTTAAGAGGATCCTGTCACTCAACACTCTGAGCACACTTGGGGTGTTGGGGCTGGGGAAGGTCACATCTTTTGGCGACGGAGTATTCATAGCCGACACGCTGGGAGACAAAATTGTCTTACGACTGCCGGACGAGTCGCATTTCAAGTCAGTTGATGTAGAATCACCGGTTGCGGCACTTCCGATGGGTGACCGTTCTTTTTTCATCGTTTCCGAGAAGGGGGACATCCTGAAGGTCGAGGAGGGAGCCTCATCGCCCGTGATAGTCGGGAGTTTGCCCTTGATGCCCTCGGACGCAGCTCTGCTTTCAAACGGCCTGCTCGCCGTCTCGAGCGCTGTGAACAGGAGCGTCTCCATCTACTCGTTCCCCGGTCTGGAGCTGGTGAAGACAATAGTCCCCGCTCTGGGAGACCACCTTTTCGAACCGGTTGCACTGTCCGCTTATGGTGGGTGGTTGGCGATTGCGGACAGGGGTAATAACAGGGTCGCAATACACTCCCTGTTCGACGAGGGCATCAGCTTTTTCGTCGATGTGGACGAACCGAGGGACCTGACGTGGTCTTCATTCGGCGACCTGTTCATCCTCAATGAGGCAGGAGAGGTGTCAAGGGGAAGAATCTCCATAGCGCGCAGAATGGTGACCGAATTCGAGACAGTCCTTACGGGCGCTGCTCATGGGTGGAGCCTGTTCCCAGTGCAGGACAAGGTTTACTGCCTGGATATCTCGGCCTCCAAGATATGGGAGATGTTCCCGGTGCCGTTGGGAGATGGTTTTGCCTCTCTGTCACTGTCCGCCCCCTCCATATCGAGGGAGGAGGAGAATGAAAGCTTTATACTTGATGGTTTTTTATGCGGCCCATTCAGAACGTACCTATCAAATAACACTCCCATTATCTCCTCTGTATGGAATGAGCGCCTCCTGGTGGGGAGCTACACCCCGAAAATGCCCGACCACCCCGGAACGACCCTCTTTTTCAAGACGGCTGAAAACAGTGCGCCGCAGGGGGATGTCGAAAGGAAGGCCGCTTCCGGAGGGGACGTCCTGAACTCGCTTATGGAGGAATGGGACGCTAGAAGAGGTGCGGTGGCGAACATAGTCCTCTCCGCAGCAACGCCCTTCTCCCGGGAAGAAGCTTGCCGGCTGGCGGGCTTTTGCCTGCGGAACCGGGTCAGGATATTTGTTTATGCGGATACCGTTCCTTCCCTGGAGCTCCTGCGGGCGGCGACTCTTTCCGATGGAAGCGTAGTTTTCGTCCCCAACGGCGTATGGGGAGCCTTCCCGCCCTATTCCACAGGCACAGTCAAAATGGTTCTTCCTACCGACGAGTCCTCATCAGGTTTTCCAAGCAAATCAACTCTGTCGGTCTACCTGGATATCGGGGTCATACCGACTAAGGACTGGATACCCCTCTGGCCGGATCTGCTTTGATCTTTGACAGTGAATAATGTAATTTTTAAAGTAAGGAGAGATACAGGGATGAACAAGGAGTATACAGAAGCGAAAGACCGTTTTGAAGCCGGCGTCTCAAAGACTCTTCAGAAACACAAAGAGCGGAATGAGGCTTTTAAGACGGGAGGAGGGATACCGCTTGAGCGGCTCTACGGACCCGAGGCATCCAAAGAGTCCGACTACCTTAGCGAGATCGGTTTCCCCGGCGAATACCCATTCACGCGGGGAGTACAGCCTACCATGTACAGGGGCAGGTTCTGGACGATGCGCCAATACGCCGGTTTTGCCTCGGCGGAGGAGTCCAACGAGAGATACCGTTATCTGCTAGCATCCGGCACCACAGGACTGTCCGTGGCGTTCGACCTGCCGACCCAGATCGGCTACGACTCCGACGATCCGATGGCCCAGGGGGAGTGCGGGAAGGTTGGAGTCGCCATCGACAGCCTGAAGGACATGGAGATTTTGTTCGACCAGATTCCGCTTGACAAAGTCTCTACCTCGATGACTATAAACGCCCCTGCCAGCGTGCTTCTGGCGATGTACATCTGCGTCGGCGAGAAACAGGGCGTTCCTATGAAGGAGCTCTCCGGGACCATCCAGAACGACATACTGAAGGAGTATATAGCGAGGGGCACGTACATATTCCCCCCCAAGCCGTCAATGCGGCTGATAACCGATATCTTCGAGTTCTGCAGCCAGAACGTGCCTAAGTGGAACACCATCTCCATCTCCGGCTATCACATAAGGGAGGCGGGCAGCACCGCGGCACAGGAGGTCGCCTTCACCCTCGCCGACGGCATCGCATACGTTGAGGCTGCGCGATCAAAGGGCCTTGATCCCAACGTATTCGGCGAAAGGCTCTCCTTCTTTTTCAACGCCCACAACGACTTCCTTGAGGAGGTAGCGAAGTTCAGGGCCGCCAGGCGTATGTGGGCGAAGATCATGAAGGAGAGGTTCGGAGTCACCAACCCGAAGGCTCAGATGCTCCGCTTCCACACCCAGACGGGAGGTTGTACCCTGACCGCACAGCAGCCTGAGAACAACATCGTCAGGGTGACACTGCAGGCGCTTGCATCCGTGCTTGGAGGGACCCAGTCGCTTCATACAAACAGCATGGACGAGGCACTGGCCCTGCCGTCGGAGAAGAGCGTCATGATAGCGCTACGGACCCAGCAGATAATTGCCAATGAATCCGGCGTAACCAACACGGTCGACCCCCTTGCGGGCAGTTACGCAATTGAATCCCTCACGGACAGCATTGAGAAGAAGGCTTTTGAGTACATTCAGCAGATCGACGAGATGGGCGGCATGCTTGTGGCGATTGAGAAAGGCTACCCTCAGAAGCACATCCAGGATTCTGCGTACGAATATCAGCGTGCTATCGAGTCAAAGCGGGCCGTTGTGGTAGGAGTGAACCAGTATCAGATCGAGGAGTCCAACAAGGACATGAAGCTTCTCTCAGTGGACGCCTCTGTGGGAGAGAGGCAGATCAATAAACTGGCGGAGCTGAAAAAGTCGCGCGATAATATCGCTGTGACAAACGCTCTGGACAACATCCGTTCCGCGGCAGCCAGCGATTCCCAGAACCTTATGCCGCTCATAATCAATGCCGTACGGGCTTACTCCACCGAGGGAGAGATCTGCGGCGTTCTTCGAGAAGTATACGGCGAGTACACCGAAAATATAGTTCTTTAGCCTCCAGCGCAGAGGACAGGACAACGGAGGGATCTTGTAATGAGCGAGAGAAAAATTCGAGTCGTCGTGGCCAAGCCCGGCTTGGACGGGCATGACAGAGGTGCGAAGGTAATAGCGCGAGCCCTTAGAGATGCGGGGTCAGAGGTCATATACACGGGACTCAGACAGACCCCGGAGCAGATCGTAGACACGGTAATCCAGGAGGACGCGGATGCGGTCGGGATAAGCATACTCTCCGGAGCGCATACCTTTTACTTCACAAAGATCATAGAGATGCTGAAGGAGCGAGACGCAAGCGACGTGATCGTATTCGGCGGCGGGGTGATACCGGACAATGATATACCGGGGCTACTGGACGCCGGAGCCGGAGCCGTATTCGGACCAGGGACTCCCACTTCGGCATGTGTTAAGTGGCTTGAAGAGGCGGTAGCGAATAAACGCGCGAAAGAGTAGCGCCCTGCCGTGGAGAACCTTCTCAAAAAGGCGTTGAACGGAGACATACGTTCGATCGCAAGGATAATAAGCCTCATAGAGAACGACACACCTTCCAAGGACGAACTGCTTAAGCGCATCTACCCGCTG
>JBAYOX010000011.1:0-16590 GCA_041678025.1 Aminobacteriaceae bacterium | reverse complement strand
CCACTCTCGAGAGCCTGAATGTATATTCGGCTCACCTCGGTCTTGTCGGCGAGCCCTTGCTGAGTAAGCCCCAGAGATTTGCGAAGCGTCCGTATTCTCATTCCAAGGCTCATGCTTTATCCTCCTCGAGTGTGTTTTCATTTGATACATATAATTATATACTTGATTACAAGAAGTGCAAGGCGTTTTCGCCTGCCCTTGAAAGTTCTTCGACTTCGAATAGATAATGGCTTATAATATGCGATAGTTATAGATTATAGTCGGAGGTGTTAGTTTTGGATTTTCGCGAGCTTCAAAGCCTGGTAGAGGTGATGGAAAAGGGTAGCATCTCCGGCGCGGCTGCCTCTCTCGGAATATCTCAACCCGCGGTCAGCAAGCATATTGCAAAGCTTGAGAGAGAGATGGGGATCAAGGTCTTCACCAGGGGGCAGAAGTGCTCGAACCTCACTTCGGAGGGAGAGATTCTGTACAAGTTCGCCCGCAAGACCGTATCGCAGCTTTCCGACATCAAACGCGATTTCTCGAACACCGCGGACGACGTATCCGGAACGGTCAGGATAAGCGCGAGCTCCATACCTGGAGGCTATATTCTTCCCGGCCTGCTGGTCGAGTTCCGTCGGTATTTCCCCAACATAGAGGTCGAGGTCAGGATCTCGGATTCACGCGAGGCCGTCGAAAAGCTGGTCACAAGAGAATCGGACCTCTCGATAACAGGTCAGGCTCGCCACGCCTCCGGGTACAGCTCGGTGCCGTTCGCCGAGGACGAGCTAGTGCTACTGGTTTCCCAGGGACATCCGGTCGCTGTACGAGGTTTTGCAACCCTTGACGACCTTGAGGAAATGGACCTGGCAGGAAGGGTGACCGGATCGTCCACGTCGCGCATCTGGGAGGACGCTTTCAAGGCCGGCACTGGTAGGAACAAGCACGTCTATCTGAAGTTCGGGCACGTCAGCGCCGTGGTCGAGGCCGTGAAGAGGGGCGCGCAGGGAGCGGTCGTATCACGGCTCGCCGTTGTAGATGCCGGTGAACTCGCCGTCCTGCCATTTAGGCCCGCCATCAAACGGTCGTTTTTCATCACACACGGTGCCATCTCCACGAAGGCGCTTGAGACGCTTCTTGACTTTCTGCTTAAGAACAGACCTTTGGATCATGACCAGGAGGGTGACGAAACATGCAAGCCGTAGCTGAAAAGGATAGCGGCCCTGTGCTCAAAGTACGCAGGTTTCTGGAGGAGAAGGGCTTTCCAGTTCAGATAACTTACTCCGAGGACACCATATTCACAGTAGAGGACGCTTCGCGTGTGGTTGGCGCAAAGGAGGAGGAGATACTGAAGAGCCTAGTGCTTCTCGTGGACGACGTACCGGTTCTGGCTCTTATGTCCGGGATCAACCGGGTGGACGTCAAGAAGGTGCGGAGCGAGACTGGCGCGAAGAAGGTCAGAATGGCCGACCCAGAATACGTCCTGAACTGGTCCGGCTTCCAAATCGGAGGTGTGCCGCCGGTCGGCTACCCGGAACCTCCGAAGGCGCTTCTGGACGAGGATCTCTTTCAGCACAGTATAGTGTGGGCGGCTGCGGGCACAGACCATGCATTCTTCCCTGTCTCTCCGGACGAGCTTGCCCAGCTGACCGGGGGAAGACGGTGCCCGATAAAAAAGATAAAGTAGCTGTTAAAGCCTTTTCTCCGGAGCCAGGGCCTCGAACGATCCGTCGAATGCACGCCCCAGATGAATCGTGTTCAGGGGCTTCAAGAACAGCTCCACATTGTTGAGAGGGACCACCTGAAGCACGTGGCCGCTGAGCACAGAGTGGTCAGGCCTGTTGAATACTCCGTGTAGATGAGGGTAGAGCTTCCCCTCTCTGAGGCTGATGTTCCCGCTCAGCGAGCAGAGCTCCAGCTCCTCGTTCACGGTCTCGGTCGTGTAGTCGCGGCCGTTGTACCACCCGAAAACGACGGAGGACACCATCCCGATTGAGGAGAATATAACCGCTGAATCGACGTCGTTCTCCCTGCATACGTGGATAAGCGAGCTCATGACCTCCTCACCGTCCGAAAGACGCAGCGTGATCATTTCATCGGTTGCGGCGTATTTCATGATGCTTGACCCCCTTTCAAGCCTCGGCGTAATGCCTAAACGCTCCACTTTACGAAAAGCTCCCATAGCACTCTGACATCATCTTAGCACGAGCGTCAGGATAATACAAAGAAAAAGAAGTCTTTTCTAAAAAGACGCTTTATTCTTCCAGGAGGTATCGCTGAAGATCCGCGCCTTCCAGCCCGGCCCCCAGGCCGGCGGCCAACTTTAGCCTGGCCTGTATAGGTCTCAAAGCTCCTCCGTCGAGAACGCCCATCTCCAGTATGCGCGATGTGCTGCCCTCGAAAGAGCATGGGGTCTCCATAGTGTGTCCGCTTGTGCATCTTGTGGTTATCACCACAGGAACGCCGTCCTTCAGAAGTTTTTTCATCCGCGGTATCCAGGAGGGCGGCACATGTCCGTTTCCGAATCCGGCTATCACGACGCCGTCCAGTTCTCCCGGCTCCTGCGATGAGAGCGCCTCAAGCAACTTCTCACCTGCGCCGACAGAGGCGTAGAGAAGCTCGACGTCCCGTACCGGTGTCATGACTCCTTCAAGCGCTTTTGTCCTCTTGTGGAGCCTCAGGAGATCAACCCTGTCGCCTACGAACTGCGCCACCGGCCCTCTACCGGGGGAGGAGAAGGCCTCCTTCCTCTGGTTTGCAGTCTCGGTGATTTCGGATGCTGCGAACAGCTGCTCCTGAACGCAGACCAGGACACCTAATCCCCAGCACTCCTTGGACAGGGATGCCTGTACCGCCTGGGTCAGGTTGAGTTTGGCGTCGGAACCAGGGACGTCATGAGGGTATTTCGAGGCAGTGAAAACCAGCGGTTGCGGATAGGCCCAGTACAGGTCCGTGAGGTAGGCCATCTCCTCCAGCGTATCGGTGCCGCATGTAACGACTAATCCCTCTGCGCCATCGATCACGGACTTCGCCAGCACCTGGACGAGATCGGCTATCATCCTGACGCTGTAGTGGCTACTGGGCTGTCTGCTCCAGTCTATAACGAATACTTTTTCAGCGACGTCGGGAGGAAGCCATTCAAGAATCTCCTCCTGTGTGAGTGTGGATTGCCATGAATCCTGCTGTTCGTTGAACTTCATCCCTATCTGTCCGCCCAATATAACGAGCGCTGTCTTTCCTCGGTCTGCCATCGGACGACCTCCTTTACCTCAAGGGCATTGTGTAAGCAGGGATATACAGGGGTCCGCGACTCTAGAAGCCGAGGTCTTCGCCCACAAGGATGACGTGCGAAGTCCTTCCCCCGGTTGCCCTCTCCAGCACCAGAAGGGCTTTGCAGACCCTGTCCGGCGAGTCGCAGTTCACGCAGACACCCGTGTTTGCGCATGGGGTATGCAGGTTGAGCCGAAGCGCGTTCGGCGGGGTGGCCTTGTTGCGTGTCCTGGCGATGGCGTCGTCAAGGCTGTTTGCCACTTTGTTCAGGCCGACGACGAAGATGAGGGTGTTCTTTCCCCAGGCCATTCCGCTCACCCTGTTGCCGTTGCCGTCGATATTGACGAGCATTCCGTCCAGAGTTATCGCGTTTGAGCTTGTCAGGTAGTAGTCGGCCAGCAGCTCCTGTTGAAGCGCCTCCCGCCTCTCCTCCGGGGTGAGTGAGGGATCCCAGTGGTGGATGACCTCGCACCCTCTCTCGGCCAGCTTCTCCATGGCACCGATCTCCCTGATTGTAACGCTGCCCGGAACGCCAACCGAGGCGCCCTCGGGTATGATCTTTAGCACCTCCAGCAGGGCCTCCTCCCTCGTGGGGACGTACACTGCATGGAACCCTTTTTGCTCAAGCTTTGCTCTCAGGCTCTTTCCCAGTCTCTCCCTGTGCTCCTGCCGTGCCCTGTCGAACGGATCAGTCATCAATCTCGCCTCCGAATGCGGGCATTCCCCGCATGATAGTCGGTTCATGATAGCATCTTTTGGGGAAAAACGGGTTTTCGGCGAATATAGCGGGTAACGTCCGTGGTATGGTCGGGCGTATGTCAGTGAGCGGCCTCGTCGAAGAGGTCTCGGACTGTTGCAAGTTCCGGGCGGTCGGATAGGATTCTTCGAACGATCTCGTCGCTCTTTTGGCAGTAAGCCTCGAGGTCGTCGAAGGCCGGATGGATATGCCTCATGTACGTTTTGAACACCAGATCCGGGATCGAGCCAATGGCCTTGGGTGTGTCAGGGTAGAGGACGAGCGTTCGCTCCATGCTGACACACAGATAGTTACCAAATAGCTCCAGGTACTCTAAACTGTGTCCGAGAGCGTACTTCTCGTTGATCGCGATCAGGCTCCTCAGACCGAGGTCTGGTTGCGTCCTTCTCTCGGATATGGTCTTGAAGTACAGGTCGTTTTTCATGGCGTCGATGTAGAAGGTGTTGAACTCAGGGCGGGACATGACCTTATAGTTGATCCTTACAAGAGAGGCCAGATAGAGGGCTGGCTCTTCCTTAATATCGATACATCTGTCGAGGGCCTCTTTGAAGCCGTCAATCACCCTTTCAAGGAGCATCAGGGCAAGGTTGTCCTTGTTCGTGAAGTGGTAGGTCACAAGTCCGAGGCTCACCTCTGCGGCCTCGGCGATGGATCTCATGCTTGTGGCGGAGAACCCCCGCATTAAAAAAAGCCGCCAAGCCCTGTTCATGATCCTGTGTTTCTTGTTCTCGTGCGCCCTCATAACGGCAACTTCCTCTCCTCTGATCACTTCGAAGACCGGTTGATTATACAGCCCCCCCATTGAAGAAACAAGAAAGGGACGACCCATCAAGGCCGCCCCTTTGCAGCAGTTACGGGCTACATCTCCTCGTAGCTTATCTCCATATTGACCTTTCCGCTCTTCATGCGCAGAATTGCATAACCAAGGGCAAAGACCACGACCACGACGTTGCCCACCATCTCATAGGGCTTGAGCACGCTGAACAGAAGCATCGTCTGCCCGAGGGTCGCGACTCCGCCGAGGACGCTCCAGAACATGAGTGTACCGTAGGAAACATGGAAGGAGGATTTGTTCCAGATGTCCGGGATCAGGGCCGGCATACGCGCTGCAGAGAAGCATATTATGGCGAACAGTACGTTATTCAGTATCACGGCCATGTTGCCTATCGTGGATATGTTGAACTCGAAGAATACCGGGACCAGGCTCTCGAGGTAGAGAAGGGTCAGTATGATATAAGGGGTTTTGTACTTCTTGCTGATGGCCCCCAACCAGGAGGGGAGCCAGCCGTCGACACAGGCCTGAAGTATGGGCTTGGTGACCCAGCCGAACGCAGCGTTAAGGGTGGTGGTGAGGGCGAACATCGCACCTCCGACGATAAAGAATATGTAGACCGGGCGCGGCAGGATTTTCTCTGCCACGACCGAGAGTGGCTGCCCCGCCACCTCGGAGATAGGCAGTACTCCCGCCGCCACTGTCGCCATAAGGGCGTAGAAGGCTGCGATAATGAGGGTGGCCACTATGATTACGATGGGTATGTCCTTGGTGGGGTTCTTCGCTTCTGCACCCAGGTAGATGATGACGTTGGCACCGCCTATGGCCCAGGTGAACAGGGCACCAGCCGCAAAGAGCCCCTGTAGACCTCCGGTCATGAAGTCCTCTCCTCCGAAGTAGCCTGGCTTAAGGTGGGGAAGTCCGTAAGCGATGTACACCGTCAGGGCGATGACCATGACCAGTGCCATGATATTCTGGACTCTTGCGGCGCTCTGGATGCCGAGCATGTTCACGATGTAGAAAAAGGTCAGCATCAGAAAGGCTATCAGAGTCCTGTTCACCCCGGGTATCAGCGCAAGGGTGTAGTCTGCGAAGCTGAGGGCGTATAGGGCGAGGGCTGTCCACGCAAGGATGTGGACTATTATGAAGAATCCGCTGCACGTCTTGTTTACGAGCAGTCCGAGCTGTGTATAGAAACCGCCGCGCATCCTTATCGTCCCGCCGACGAATATGTTGGGTATTGAGATCAGGATTACGAACATAGATCCCGCTAGCATGGCGAGGTTGGCAGAACGGCCTGTCATGGCAATTCCTATGCCAAGAAGGGCAAAGATTCCGGAGCCGATAGTCTGACCGACAGCTATGGACATGAGCTCTTTTCTTCCTAGTACCCTGTCTAACTCCCTTGTTGATCGAACTCGAGACACTTAAACCACCTCCGTAAGAATGATCTACAGGTGCATGCCAGCGTCGTAACCGGCTCTGACGGCCTCCAGGACTCTCAGCGGACGACGAGCGTCGCCGATGATTTGCACGTCGGGCGCACACCCTCTGAGGCTGTCTACCACGTCGGAGCGTGATCTCATGCCGGCTGCCACAACGACCGTGTCCGCCTGGAACAGGCGTTCGACACCCTCCTTGTCGATGGCTATGACCCCCTCCGGAACGATCTCCTTGCACCTCATGTCGGTCAGCAGAGCGATCTTCTCCAGGTGTTTTGCTATCTCCAGCAGAAGAGCCTCTCTGTGAAGATAGGCCGCGTCTATCGCCACGTTCTCCCTCATCTCGAGCACTGTGACGTCATGCCCCTTGGTGGCGAGTTCAAGTCCCTCCTCGCAGCCAACAAGCCCGCCGCCGACGAAGACAACGCGCTTGCCGACTGTAGTTCCATCGTTGTAAAGGTCGAGGGCACGGACTACGTTGGGCAGATTCACTCCCGGGATGTTCGGTACGACCGCCTCTGCGCCGACAGCGACTATAAGTGCGTCGGGGGCGTACTCTCGAGCGAACTCCGGTGTCACAGGGGTGTTGAGCAGCACCCTTATCGCCCTCTCCTGCACCCGCCGTACCAGGACGTCCATAAATTTCTTCAATGGCTTCTTGAACCAGACCTTGTCAGAGAATTGGATTGTCCCGCCGAGCGTTCCGCTGCTCTCGCAGAGCAGTACGTCGTGGCCGCGGTCTGCCGCTGTTATTGCAGCCTGCATTCCTCCCGGGCCGCCTCCTGCGATAAGCACCCGTTTCTTCCCCTCGGATATTGGCGGAAAGAACGCCTCAAGCTCCTTCCCGATGACCGGGTTCACTGTGCATTTGCCCACTCTTGTTGCATACTTTACGTAGGGGACGAAAGAGCCGCTCATACAGACGATGCAGCGCTGGCACGGGGTGATGTCGTCGGCCCTCCCCGCAAGCGCCTTCCTCGGAAGGTCCGGGTCTGCGATGAGAGCACGTCCCACCGCTACCATATCCGCCCTGCCGGAGGCAATAATCTCCTCCATGAGGTCGGGGTCGGCTATGCCGCCGAGGGCTGAGACCTTGGTCGTCTTAACCGCTTTTTTGATCGCCTCCGCCAGGTAGACGTTGCAACCCTGCTCGAGGAACATCGATGGGACCATCGTTGTCGTGGTCGATGGCACGTGGAATGTGCCCTCGGATACGTTCAGGAGGTCGATTTTTCCATCCACCATCCTTGCGAACTCCACCATATCTTCGATTGTGAATCCGCCGGGCGTCATCTCCGAGCCGCTGATGCGGAACTCGACGGGGAAGTCCGATCCGCACTTCTTCCTTATATTATCCACTATCATCAGGGCGAAGCGCGCACGGTTCTCCAAACTGCCTCCGAACCGGTCAGTCCTCTGATTGTTCAACGGAGACAAAAACTGGTGGACCAACCATCCGTGGGCGGCATGAACCATGCACATGTCCATGCCGCCAAGACGCGCCATCTCCGCCGAGTCGCCGAATGCATCGACTATCTCCTCTATTATTTCCTCGGTGAGCTCGATGACCGGCTTGCCAAAGACCCCCGGACCGCCCGAGGGGCCGTAGGTCTCCCCCTCGTAGTAGCGTGGGTTTGCGCGCCTCCCCGGATGCAGTAGCTCGATGGAGGCAAGTGCGCCGTGGCGTCTGATGGCGTCGGTTGTGTTGATGAGTGAGGGGAGTATCTCGTCGTCGTCCAGCGGGATCATTCTCCCGTGTGCCTTTCCGGTCTTCGTGTGGACGTTGCTCTCGCCGAGGTTGACGATCGCTGCGCCTCCTCGGGCCTTGATCTCATAGGCCGCTACATTGCCCGGAGTCAGATAGCCCTCCGGCGTAAGATCCCCCATGCTGATGGGCGTCGACTCGATCCTGTTGCGGGCCGTGAGCGCGCCAATTTTGATGGGGCTGAAAAGATGCGGATACCTTTTGATGACGGGCATGACTAATATCTACCTCCTTGCTTATCGAATAATGCGCCTTGGTTGACCGTGGCTGACGTAGAAGGTTGTTGCTTCAGCCGGTAAACGCGAAAGGACGCCCTGCTCACACCGCGAAGCCGTGAGATACCGTACGCGTACAGGCGCATTATCCTGTACGCGTACGGTATTGTCAAGATTAATTTCTCTGTGCAGGAGGCTCTCTTTAGTATTCCTTGTGTAAAGAGGAAACCCTTGACAGCCTGGGTGTGCCGCATTATAATGTCCGAGTTTTAAGGGAGGCATGGAGATGAGCGAGGTCCGCCTGGAGGAGAAGCTCGGAAGAAAAGTGTATAGCCACGACCTGTACGACCTGTACTCTCCGCTTCTGACGGATAAACAGCGAGAGGCCTGGGAGCTTCACGAGTTCGAGGATCTCTCCCTGGCTGAAGTTGCGGAGAAGCTGGGTATCAGCCGTCAAGGGGTGTCTGATCTCATCGGACGGAGCCGCGAAAGGCTCGAGGAGCTGGAGGCGTTGCTCGGTTTCCATGGCAAGGAGGCGTCGCTGGAGGCCGAGATCGGGTCTCTTCGCCGCCGGTTGGATGACTTATCGCAGCGGAGGGATTTACAGGATGTTTGATGCTCTTCGTGAACGTTTTGAGACTATATTCGACAGGCTGAAGGGGCGCGGCAAGCTCAGCGAGGCGGATGTCGATGTCGCGCTGAGGGACGTGCGGCGCAGCCTGTTGGAAGCAGACGTCGACTACAAGGTGGTCAAGGCGCTACTCGAGGCGATCAGGGAGAGAGCGGTCGGAAGAGATGTACTCGAGTCCATAACTCCGGGCCAGCATGTAGCTACCATCGTATATGAGGAGCTCGCCAGCCTGATGGGCGGCGACCCTGCACCTCTTCTTATCTCTCCGAAGCCACCGACGGTCTATCTGATGGTTGGCCTGCAGGGGGGCGGAAAGACCACTAGCACCGTGAAGCTGGCGCGAAGGCTGTCGGGATCGCACAGGCCGCTTGTGGTGGCGTGTGACCTCAGGAGGCCGGCCGCCATTGATCAGCTCAGGGTGCTGGCGACCCAGTCCAAGGTCGCCTTCTATGGGCCTGAACAGGGAGACAGGGATGTCCTCAAGGTCGTAAGAGGATCTCTGGATTACGCCGCCGATCATCTTAACGACGTCATCCTGCTTGACACGGCGGGACGTCTACATGCCGACGAGGAGCTCATGGACGAGCTCGTTGCGATGAAGAGCGCCGCGCCACCCACCGAGATACTTCTGGTCGTTGACGCGATGACCGGACAGGAGGCGGTGAAAGTTGCCTCCGCCTTTCACGACAAGCTCCAGATCACGGGTGTCATTCTCTCGAAGCTCGACGGAGACGCGAGAGGAGGCGCCGCTCTAGCCATAAAAAAGGCCACCGGAGTCCCGATCAAGTTCGCCGGAGTGGGGGAGGGCACTGACGCCCTTGAGGTCTTCGACGCGAAGAGGATGGCCCAGAGAATCCTCGGGATGGGGGACGTGGTCGGACTTGCAGAGAAGATCCGCGAGATGGCGGAGTCCGGTGACGCGGAGAAGATCGCCGGAACGCTGAAAAAGAAGTTCACCCTTGAGGACCTTCTGGTCCAGTTTGAGCAGATAGAGAAGATGGGGCCGCTTGAGAAGGTGCTCGAGATGATCCCTGGCTTCAGTAGGATGAAGGGCGCGGCTGACGGCGAAGTGGATTCCGGGCAGCTAAAAAGATTGAAGGCGATCATCCAGTCGATGACGCCGGCCGAACGCAGAAACCCGTCGATAATAAAGGGGAGTCGCAGGCGGAGGATTGCAACGGGATCAGGGACCTCCGTCCAGATGGTCAACCAGCTCCTGGCTCAGTACGAGCAGATGCGGAAGCTGTGGAAGCAGTTCGGTAAACAGGGCAAGGGCTTCAAACTGCCGAAGGGCCTCTTCGGAGGCGGCGGTTTTCGTTTTTAATAAATAAGACATAAGGGTGGCATACGGGAGGAGAAGCGCCCGCGTCACCGATATTACCCGGGAGGTGTTTTGAAGATGGCGGTACGTATTCGACTCGCCCGTCACGGACGGAAGAAGGCCCCCTTTTACAGGCTGGTGGTGGCTGACTCCCGCTCGCCCAGGGACGGTCGCTACATCGAACAGCTGGGGACCTACGATCCAATGAAGGACCCGGCGGCGATCAAGGTGGACGAGGAGCGGGCGATGCATTGGCTTACGGTAGGGGCGACGCCCTCCGAAACGGCCAGGAGCATCCTGAGAAAATCCGGCGTATGGGAGAAGTTCGAGGCCGGGAAGAAAAAGGCTGAGTAACCATGCCGGACTACAGAGAGCTCGTCGAGTATATAGTCAAGCGGCTGGTGCTTCAGGCGGAGGAGGTCAGCGTGACCGAGAAGACCGACGACAGAGGCGTGAATGCGATAACGATACGCGTTGCCCGTGAGGACATCCGCAGGGTCATTGGAAAGAAGGGTGCGACCATCAACGCAATCAGGCTTGTGGCCAAGGCTGCGGCGGTCAAGGTTAATGACCGGGTCGACGTTGACATCGTCGAGGATGAATAGGGTCCGCATCGGTCGGATCATTGGAACCCACGGGCTCGGAGGAGCCTTCAAGGTGCTGCCGCTTACGGATTACCCTGAGAGGTTTGCCACGATGAAGCGGATCTCCGTATACGGCGAGGACGGCTCCTTTCTCCGCGAGCTGGAGATAGCCTCCGCTCGCTACTTGGAGGGCAAAAAGATCGTCCTGCTCCAGGCTGAGCAGCTTCGACGGATAGAGGATGCGGAGCCCCTCAAGGGGACCTTCATCGAGATTCCGCCGGAGGAGCGCATCCCCCTTGAGGAGGGGGAGTACTGGGTCGACGACCTCAGAGGCATGACTGCCGTAAACCACGAGGACGGAGAGCATCTGGGCACGTTGATAGACGTCCTCAGGCCGGGAGGTGCTGACCTCTACGTTATCCGCGATGAATCGGGATCGGATCACTATATTCCGGCGGTCAGGCAGTTTATCGCCGAGGTGAACCTTGAAAAGAGACAGGTTCGAATATCTCTGGTCGAGGGGCTGTGGAGTTTTTGAATGTAACAGTAGTTACGGCTTTTCCGGAGTTCTTCGACAGGTTTTTAAGCACCGGCGTGATCGGCAGGGGTGTCAACAGCGGCCTCTTGCGGGTCGCCCTGGTGGATCTCAGAGATTTCGGCCTTGGGAACTACAGGCAGATTGACGACTACACCTTCGGAGGCGGAGGTGGAATGGTTCTCCTTCCCGAGGTGCTGGAGAGCGCTCTGCAGGCGGCGAGGACACCTTTTGAGGGGAAAGGGTACGTAGTGTGCCCTTCACCCCAGGGTGACCTGCTCTCGCAGGAGGTCGTGGAGACCCTGGCCGCGCAGGAGCATGTCGTGATAATCTGCGGCAGGTACGAGGGGCTTGACGAACGTTTTATCGCAAAGCGTGTCGACAGGGAGATCTCCCTCGGGGACTTTGTCCTTACCGGCGGGGAGATCCCGGCGATGGCGATAATCGATGCTATGGCCAGGCTCGTGCCGGGGGTCGTCGGACGAGAGTCGTCCGTCGAGGAGGACTCCTTTTACAGGGGAATGCTCGACCACCCGCACTACACCCGCCCCTCCAACTGGGGGGATGTGGGGGTGCCAGAGGTGTTGCTTTCGGGGAATGCCGCCTGGATTGACGGATGGAGAAGGAACGAGGCGGCCGATCGCACCCTGTCGCGGCGTCCGGACCTGATTGCCCGGGCCAACATCAGGCCATATCTTTCGGCCGGGGTGTACGTAGCTCTGGTGCACCATCCGGTGCTGGATCGCCGGGGAAAGAAGAGCACCGCAGCGGTCACAGGGCTGGACCTGTCGGATATCGCCAGGTCATGCAGAACTTATGGAGTGGACAAATTTCTGGTGGTGACCCCGCTCGCAAGTCAACGCGAGCTCGTTCAGACGGTGCGCCGTCACTGGACGGAAGGGGGCGGAGCGGACGTCAGCCCTGAGAGGGCGGAGGCCATGAGGCTAATAAAGACGCTTCCCTCGCTGGAGAGAGCGCTGGAGTGGGTGACGAAAAGAGAGGGGCAGATGCCGGAGATCATCGGTACCAGCGCGAAAAGTCTGCCCGGCTCGTTTCACTGGATCGAGGCCAAAAGGCTGATCCTGAGAGAGAAAAAGCCCGTTCTACTTCTCTTCGGAACCGGCTCCGGTCTGCATGAAGAGGCACTGTCGCTCTGCACCATGCATCTGTCTCCCCTGTCCGGAGGAGCAGACGATTTCAATCATCTTTCCGTCAGAACAGCCGTAGGTGCCGTTCTGGACCGTTTTTTCGGATGGCGCTGACGGGGGGAGTTGTATTTCGGGCGTTCAGTTATACAGAGGGCTGAGTTCCGAGTTTATCGATATCACTGTTTCTTATGCACAAGGAGGGTCATAAATGAATGTCTTGAATCTCGTAGAAAAGAGTTTCATTAGGGGCGATGTGCCGGATTTTCGCTCCGGTGACACGGTGCGCGTTCATGTCAAGGTCAAAGAGGGTGCCAGAGAGCGGATACAGGTGTTCGAGGGAGTAGTTATCGCTCGCAAGCACGGAGGGCTCAGCGAAACCTTTACGGTCCGCAAGATCTCCAGCGGTGTTGGGGTCGAGAGGATATTCCCGTTGCACTGCCCGTCCATCAGCCAGATTGAAGTGAAACGCCTGGGCAAGGTAAGGCGAGCTAAACTGTACTACCTGCGCGCCAGAAGCGGAAAGTCCGCTCGAATTAAAGAGAGAAGGGAATCTTAGATTATCTATTGACTTTGAGGGATGCCCCGCTTATAATATCCGTCGTTGCGCGGGGGTGGCGGAACGGGTAGACGCGCAAGGCTAAGGACCTTGTGGCTGCAAGGCTGTGGGAGTTCGAGTCTCCCCCTCCGCACCATGAAAGCAGGACCCTCTTCCATACGGGAGAGGGTCTTTTCTTTTGCGCCCGCTCCCTCTTAAGCTGGTAGTAGGATGGACAGTGCTGTACGATTGTAGTCTCGATCTCACCGGGAGTGGCCCTTGTACCAATATGCCTCGCATACTATAATGCAGATGCCCTGCGTACAGGTGCTACAGGGTGGGTGTTTCGCAACTGCTTTTATATGAAGAAAAACGAAATGTTTTTTAACTCCATTGCCTCAAATGCTTTTCTTTTGGTACACTTCTTATATCGGCTGTACTTTTGAGGGGTGAATGGTAATGACAATGGATTGGGAGAGCTGGTTGAGGGAGGGGGATTTTCCTTCTTCCGAGCCAGGTATTTCAAATGGGACACCGGCTGACACGTCTAAGGCGGTTCTTCTGGGCTTGCCTGTCGCCACGGCGGCACCATCGGACGGAAGCATCGACTTTGTGCCGGAGGAGACTCTTCCCGAGGTAGGAGATTTCTCATATCCCGACATTGACCCGGCCGTCGCAACCCAGGTTGCCGAGATTGAGGCAGAACCCTTCACTACAGATTTGGGAGAAGAACCCGCTGAAGAGCAGATCGAGGAGTTTGCGGAAGAGCTGGCGTTGGAGGATGACGGGGAGCAACAAACCCTACCGCCCTCCGAACAGACGCCTGAAGAGAGAATGACATCCGACGCGGACGAGGCGGGGACGGAGGAGGCGGAGGCGGAGGCGGAGGAGACGATCTCACCATTCGTCTCGGTAGAAGATGAGAACGACCAGTTAAATACGGAGCCCCCTGCACTTCAGGCCGTACAGGACGAAGAACTCCCGCCGTCAGCGGCCGAGCCGAAGGCGGAGACACAGGAGGCATCATACGATCTTTTCGAGGCGGAAGAAGAGGAGCGCCCCGTTTCAGTCTTCACAATTCCGCCTCAGCCTCTTTATCCGTTGCCCGTGTCACCCGCAGAACCGGAGAAGAAGATTTTTGCGGTCGAGCCAAGGATAGAGGCAAAGAGAGAACCAATAAGCAAGCCAATAAGCAAGCCAATAAACAGCAGAACTCCTGTGATTCTCATTCTCGCGGTTCTTACCGTTGTCGCTGTGCTGTTCCTATTCCCTAGAGAGTCCTTCGATGAGCTGTTTACCAAAGGGAACCAGGCTTATGGCCTGCAGAAGTACGAAGAGGCCCTGTCTTACTTCGAAAAGGCTGCGGCCAAGAGCCCTCCCCGTATAGAGGCGCTCAGGGGGAAGGCGCTTGCACTGGAGGCGTTGAATAGAAAAGGCGAGGCGATTGACGCCTGGTACGGCTGTCTTCAGATTACGCCCGAAAGTCCTGAGGTACACGCCCGCATCGGAGAATTGCTTTACAACCTGGGCTCGCTGGACAAGTCCATCAGAAGCTATCAGGAGAGTCTTGGACTCGACCCTGATAATGCAGATACTCTTTTCCGTCTGGGCTTGGCTTACGAGGACAAGGGGGATATCGAGCAGGCGGCTGAGGCCTTTGCCAAAGCAGCCGGGATCGACCCCTCGCAAAAGGATATCGTAGAGGCCAAAAAGAGAACAGGCGAGGAGCTCAAGACCAGGGAGGAGGAGCGCCTCCGTCAGCAGACCATGGCCGAAGAGCAGATTATTATGGGCATAGCGTCACTGGTAGGCAGGGAGTACGAGGATGCAGAGGCGCACTTTCAGCGTGCCCTAGACCTGACTCCCGATGACGAGAAGGCCATGCTGGGCATAGCTGAGTCAAAGGCCGGCAGAGGGGATACGGACGGCGCAAAAAAGGCGTATATTCGCCTTATCGATGTCTACCCCGACAACGTCAAGGCGATGGAGGGATTAGCCTCTCTTGAGTCCTCGGTCAAAGGTGACTCGGCGGTGATTCCTGGCCAGGAGCAAAGGGCGGAGGAGGAAAAAGAGAAGCTTGCCATCGTCTCCGACGATACTGATGCCGGGTCCGCTGCTGTCACGGTCCAGCCAGGTAAATCCTCCTCTGGTGTTCTCGAAGTGGCCCCTTCGGGGGACACGGTTGTGCCATCGTCAAAGTCCATCGTTCAAAAGAAGCCTGACAAGCAGGAGAAAACGACAACTCCTCCGGTTAAGGAAAGGCCCAAGACAGATAAGGACAGGCCCAAAACCGATGTCAAGAAAGCCGCCGATGTTGCCGAGGGCTCTAGAGGCGACAAGGTCAAAGAGGCCCCGGTGGACGACACAAAGGTTCCAAAGGTGGCTCCCCCAGCTCCAAAGAGGGAAGAAAGGGTCTCAGTTGCAAAATCTCTTGAGGCCAGCCGATCGATGAACTTGTCAAAGGAGTATTCAAAGGCAGTAGACAGGGCGTCTGAGGCCCTTAGAGGCGGGGAGTCTCCGGAAGCTCTGTCGAATCTGGGCTTTGCTCATATCGGCATGGGTAACTATCCTGCTGCGTTTACCGCCTATTGGAGGCGGCTGTTGCTCTCTTCGAAGATACGGTATCCATACCTTGAGCCTCCCGCGTTCCTCTCCGCTCCCTTTGAGACGGGGCGCTGGAAGGAGATACCAGCGGCGGACTCCAGGAACGTCCCGCTTTCGACGAGCACGGAGTCCTTATTCATTTTTCCGGGGAGCGGCGGGAACGCTATCGCTCGCGTCCTTACCGGAAAGGAGTACCTCTTCGAGGCGCTCAGAATAAACCCCGCTGACAGTGATGTGTATCTGAATATTGTTTTAAGCTATATTCAGATGCAAAGTCAGAGAGTGGAAACGGCCGGGATAATCACCCCGTCCACGGAGAGGGAGAACGAGAACGCCCTTTACATAGCCCTTCTGGGGCATGCGCTTCATGCCTGCGGAGAAGAGGGGCGCGCCGCTGACTTCCTTAATGCCGCATCTGAGAGGGCGACCGGCGAGATACTTCGTTTTGTCCGCTCATTGGAGTCATTAAACTCACCGGAAAACGGGAGATGACCTTTGCGCGATTTGAGGGCTGGACTAACGGGGGCTTTTCAATAAAGAAGAATTACTATATACTTGCCTTTAAGCTAAATGATAAGGACAGTAGTCGTTGCGATGTCTCTTTTTATCTGTCATAAGCGACAAAGCGCGATCAGTCCGGTTGTTTTTTAAGGATCATCTGGTTTATCCGGATTGCGGGCTTTCAATAACTGACTCTATCGAGATTTATGTAGCTCAAAACTGATTAAATCAGGGCTTCCTTAATAATATGGGCGGTGATTTGTAGATGAATGCAACGAAAGCTGACGAATTGGGAAAGAAGTACATGCGGAAGTACTCTCTTTACCGAGAGTTTGCCACGAGAGCCTGTAATCTTCTGGAAAGCCTGGTGGAGCAGGACGGCATTCAGTTATACAGCGTCTCGGGGGAGGCAAAGCCTACAGAGAGTTTCCTGCAGTCCTTCGAACTCAAGGCTGACGCTGCACCCGCTTCTCTCACTGATATAGCCGACCTCTGCTCGGTCAAGGTCCTGGTTCACTTTCCCGAGGATGT
>JBAYOX010000010.1:0-17438 GCA_041678025.1 Aminobacteriaceae bacterium | reverse complement strand
TGAAGAGCGTCGCCGGAATGAAATTAGTCGACAGAGGGGTCATGGAGAGGATGACGCAGGAGCTGATGGACGAGCTCGAGTTGGATATCAACCCCCGAAGCCTCGCCCGCAGCCTCTCCGTCTCGCGAATCCAGTCGATGGAGATAGCCAAGGCGGTTTCATACAACTCCAGGATAATCGTCATGGACGAGCCCACCTCATCCCTAACAGGGCACGAGGTAGGGCGATTGTTCGAGATCATCCGCGGACTCAGGGCCCGAGGAATATCGATCATCTACATATCGCACAAGATAGAGGAGATACTCGAGATAGCCGACGAGGTCACCATCATGAGGGACGGCTGCAGAGTCGGCACATGGCCGGCGTCTGGTCTGACCACAGACCTGATCATCTCAAAGATGGTAGGACGGGAGATCACCAACCGCTTCCCTCCGAGGAAGAACAAACCGGCGGAGGAGCCGGTGCTCGAGGCTCGCGGACTGACCTCCCCCTACCCGAAGTCGTTCAGGGACGTCTCTTTCATTCTGCGCCGCGGGGAGATACTCGGAGTGGGAGGTCTGGTCGGAGCGCAGAGAACGGAGGTCATGGAGGCCCTCTTCGGCCTTCGCTCACTGGCATCGGGGAGCGTGCTTCTGAACGGTACAGAGGCGGACCTGTCTACCCCGATAAGGGCCAAGAGGCGCGGGCTGGCTCTCCTGACGGAGGAGCGTCGCGTCACAGGCATCTTCCCTGTTCTGTCCGTGCAGTTCAACCTTCTGGTGGCGCATCTGGCGAGCTATGCAAGCCGCCTGAAGCTGCTGGAGCAGGGGCGTATGCGCAGGGACGCCCGTGAGAGCATAGAGAAGCTGTCGGTGAAGACGCCCTCCCCCAGAAGCCTTATTCGCGACCTGTCGGGCGGCAACCAGCAGAAGGTGCTTTTCGCCAGATGGCTCCTCATCGACCCGGATATTCTTATCCTCGACGAGCCGACGCGCGGCATCGACGTTGGCGCCAAGTACGAGATCTACTCCATAATGTCGGACCTGGCCGCTCAGGGCAAGAGCATAATCATGATCTCGTCGGAGATGCCAGAGCTGCTCGGCATGACCGACAGGATCATGGTCATGAGCGAGGGCCGCCTTGCGGGAGTGGTGAAGACTGCGGAGGCCTCCGAGGAGGATATAATGAGGTTGGCCACAAAGTACGTGGCGTAGAAGAGTTTTAGGGAGGAAGGACATCTCGATGGGACAAAATAAATCGATATTCGGATCTTCTCTGTATTTTATCTCCCAGAATGCGATCTTCGTAGTTCTGGCGCTGCTCGTTCTCGTTATTGCCATGGTGGACCCGCGCTTTCTCTCCTTCGCCATCCTGAGGGACGTGCTGATGCAGAGCTCCACCAGGGCCATAATGGCCCTGGGCGTCGCCTTCATCCTCATCACCGGCGGGGTGGACCTCTCGTCGGGGAGGATGGTGGGGTTCGCGGCGGTGATATCGGCCTCCATGATGCAGATACCGGAGTACGCAAGGCGGTTCTACCCGGATCTGCCGCACCTCCCGGTCTTTTTGCCGATACTTCTGGCTGTGGCGGCCTGCATGGTCTTCGGGCTGATGAACGGCCTGATAGTGGCAAAGCTTCAGGTGCCGCCCTTCATCACAACTCTGGGGACTATGGTGGTGGTCTACGGAATCAACTCAATCTACTTCGATATGGCGCCGAACAACTCGCAGCCGATAGGGGGGTTGCGCCCCGACTTCACATTCCTAGGATCGGGTCGGGTTATGAACATACCTCTGATAATCGTAATTGCCCTCGTTGTGGCCGTGGTTGTCTGGGTCCTGTTCAATAAGACCCAGCTAGGCATGAACATGTACGCCATCGGCGGCAACAGGGACGCGGCGATAGTTTCGGGAGTCAACGTGGTGCTTACCATCGTCATCCTGTACGCGATAGCAGGAGCTCTCTACGGTGTCGCAGGCGTTCTCGAGGCGGCGCGCACCGGGGGCGCGACCAATAACTACGGTAACATGTACGAGCTGGACGCCATCGCCGCTTGTGTCGTAGGAGGGGTGTCGAGCGCCGGAGGCGTGGGTACCGTGCCCGGGGTGCTGGCGGGGGTCCTTATCTTCGGCGTCATCAACTATGGCCTTACCTTTATTGGAGTCAACCCCTACTGGCAGCTCATCGTCAAGGGACTGATCATAGTGGCGGCCGTCTCCTTCGACATCAGGAAGTACATAGCGAAGAAGTGACGCGAGCCGATGAGCAGAAGCCGAGCGCTATCCCTTTTTGAGAGGGCCTACGGCGCGCCGGACGGGTGTTGCGTCTCCTTCGCACCCGGAAGGGTGAACCTTATCGGAGAGCACACGGACTACAATGGCGGGCACGTGCTGCCGTGCGCCCTAACTATGGGTACGTACGTTGCCGCCCGCAGGCGCAGGGACGACCTTGTGCGACTGTACTCGGGAGACTTCCCTGAGGTTGGAGTTTTGGAATGCCACCTCGCGGAGATCGAGAACGACCCGCTCCACGGGTGGGCGAACTACCCGAAGGGCGTTGCCCGCGTCTTTCGCGACTACGGTCTCCCGGTGGACTCCGGGTTCGATATGGCCGTTACAGGGGACATGCCGGTCGGCGCCGGGCTCTCCTCCTCGGCCTCGCTTGAGATGGCGACCGCCGTCGCTCTGTCGGAGCTCTTCTCTCTGGGGATGTGTAACGAGGAGGGGAGGGTCAGGATGGCGAACCTCGGACAGAGGGCGGAGAACTCCTTCATCGGTGTGAACTCCGGCATTATGGATCAGTTCGCGATCGCCCTTGGCCGTGCGGGGAGGGCCCTATTCCTTGACTGCGCTACCCTCGACAGACGTTTCATCCCCCTGGACCTTGGAGAATACGAGATCGTCCTTATGAACACTAACAGGAGGCGAAACCTGGCGGAGTCGAACTACAACCTGAGGCGGGAGGAGTGCGAGAGGGCGCTGGCCGATGTGCGCGCGGCCGGGGCAACCTGTACGGCGCTATGCGACATGACCCCGGAGGAGTTCGGTCATTGGTCCGGGGCGATAGCCGACCCTGTATCCGCCAGACGGGCTAGGCACGCGGTGCTCGAGAACGCGAGGGTACTGCAGGCCGTCGACTCACTCGAGGCCGGAAGGCTCGACGTCTTCGGGGAGCTGCTGAACGAGTCGCACCTGTCGCTGCAGTTCGACTACGAGAGCACCGGCAGGGAGCTGGACTGCCTCGTGGAGCTCTCTTGGCAGAGAGATGAGTGCCTCGGGGCGAGGGTCACGGGAGCGGGTTTCGGGGGGAGCGCCATCGCCTTGGTCCGCCGCGATGGAGTGGAGGGCTTCTCCCGCTACGTCGGCGAACGGTACAGGAGGTATATAGGTTACGACTGCTCTTTCTCCCAAAGCCAATCCGGCGATGGTGCGAGAATAATATGACTCGGACAGGTTTTATGAACGCGTTACAGAGTCCCGAAGACCCCGCATAATTTACAACTTTTTTACATCGCCTTGACAGCCTCATGACACCTGCCTTATGCCCTGGCCTTATACTTTGTCTCAGGAGGTGGTCCTTCATGAAGAGAGTATTTTGCGTATCCATACTGTTAACGGCGGCACTGTTTGCGGTGGTCGGTTTTGTCAGTGATTCGGCCTTCGCACTGGCGGATGATGTGGTATTGGATGTCGGTGCGGACACCCCGGTAGTCATGGCCGGAGAGGGCAATAAGGTTATTGTCCGGGTGCTGGTAAAGCCGGAGAGGCGTGAGCGTGAGAGCCGTGCGCCTCTGGCGGTCGCACTTGTCCTGGACAAGTCGGGGTCGATGGCCTCAGACGGGAAGATGAAAAATGCGAAGCTCGGAGCGCTCGAAGCCCTGAAGATGCTGGACCCTGGAGACGTTGCAACGGTAGTTGTCTATGACGACAGCGCCAGGGTAGCGGTCAGGGCCCGTCCCGTCGGCAAGGGGGATAAAGAACCTGTTTTTTCCAGGGGCATCGGCAGAATACAGCCGAGCGGGATGACTGCGCTTCACGCCGGTGTTGTGCTCGGAGCGAAGCAGCTCGAACCGTTCGTCAAGGAGGGTTTTATACCCAGAATAGTCATGCTGTCCGACGGAGTTGCCAACGTCGGACCCTCCACCACCAGGGAGCTGGCCTCCCTCGGGAGAAAGCTCGCTCGCAAGGAGATGACCATAACCACGATAGGGCTGGGGCTCGACTACAACGAGGATCTTATGACAGCGCTGGCCGCCGAGAGCGGTGGGAACGCCTACTTCGCCCGGACGTCGAAGATGCTTCGCGATATCTTCGCGCGCGACATGGAGGACGCGGTGACCCTGACTGCGAGAAAGGTCCGCGTGACACTTCGTGGCAAAGGCGGCGCACGCCCGGAGCGCGCACTGGGGCGTGTCGGGAGGATTGAGGAGGACGTTGTCGAGGTCGCTATAGACAACCTTTACGGCTCTGAAAAGTACGCCCTGATAGAGCTCGAGCTGCCCAAGGGCACTCCGGGAACAACGCTCGAGGCCGCGGAGGTGCTGCTGGAGTACGTTGACCCGGAGAGCGGAGAGAAGGTCGTCAGCAAGTCCCCTCTGACCGTCGCTTTCACAGAGGACGAGGGCGAGGTGGAGAAGAACCGTCAGCCCGAGATCGTCTCTCAGGCCGCTCTGGCCAGGAACGCGGAGATTCGGGAGGAGGCGATACGTCTTGCTGACGAAGGAAAGGCGAAGGAGGCTGCCATGATTCTGAGTGAAAGAACGCAACAGCTCCGGATGTTGGCCCCCTCTGTGGGAAGCGCGGCTCCGATGATGCGAAAGGAGTCGGCCGCCTTCGACGAGCTGGCGGAAAGCCTGGCCGCCGAAGGGGAGTTCTCCAACGAGGACAGAAAGGCTGTTCTCAATGAAGCCTATATACAGAAGAACCAGCAGACCCTGGTTGTGATGGACGACGCTGATGACGATCCTCTGCTGGATGATGAGGATATAGACTACGACGAAGACGACGACGAATATGACGAGGAGGAGTAGCAGCCCGTCGGGTGAAACTGATATACTTTAACCATATTCGTCAACGGAGGCCGGGGTTCTGCTCCCGGCCTCCGTCCGTAGGCGGAGGTGAGAAGGCGATGGGGGGAGGGAAACATGCTTTTGTAAGGATTCCAACGTCAGTATCTCTGATCCTGCTCTTCCTGCTGGCCGTCCTTCTGCCCAGCGTGATTCTGAGCATGCTCGCGCTTAGAGCCGCGGACAGGGAGACTCTGCACGTGGAGGGACGCCTCGAAAGCGCCCTCATGTCTGAGGTGAACATGACCGCGAGCAGGATCGTGGATCTCATGAGGGTAATAGAAGAGGAGCTTGTCGGAGAGGCATCGGAGATCCCGGCTAATCCATCTCTATTCAGCAGGTGGAGTGGAGGGGGATCCCTTTCAGAATGCCCCTTTCTATTGGTGGACGACCAGCTTTTTCTCCCGGCCCTGAACGCAGCTCGAGACAGATTGCAATCGTTGTTTGGTCGCTTTCTTCAGGGGCGAGGAGAGATACCCTTCTACGACAGCATCGACGGGGTCTATCGAAGGGAGCCCAACAACTCGAGCGAGCCATCAAGTATGGTTGCCAGGTCGAAAGGCTTCGACGAGATACGCGAAGAGTTACAGGCAGGAGTGCTACCCTGGCTCTCCGAGGAGGGGATGGAGCTGTTCTTCTGGAGCGAGCGAATGGACGGCACCGTCGCCGGCTTCCTTTTGAACCCTGGAGCTGTCAGGGAGAGGATAGTCGACGTCCTCCCCGTGGTGCTCAACGAGACACGCATACTGACCGTGCTGGACGAGAGAGGCGAGCCTCTGGCGGTCCCGGCTATACCCGAGATGCCCGACTGGCATCTTCCCTATCTTAAAAGAGAGATAGCCCCCGTCCTTCCCGGCTGGGAGGTTGGTGTATGGCTTACGGACCCGTCCGCGGCGGCTGACAGAGCAAGGTCCGCTGCTCGCGCGGTATGGATGCTTGTCGGTGTGCTCTTCTTCGTCATAGCGGCAGGGGGCGCCCTCATACTATGGATGATGACGTCGGAGATGCGCCTGGCCCGCAGGAAGACGACGTTCGTTGCAAACCTCTCTCATGAGCTGAAGACCCCTCTTACCTCTATAAGGCTGTTCTCCGAGATGCTGCTCTCGGGGCGGCAGAGGGACGAGGAGCGCCGAAGGGAGTACCTGCGCACTATGGTGTCGGAGGCCGAGCGCCTCTCGCGATTGGTAGAGAACGTCCTCGCCTCCTCTCGTGACGGTGGCAGGAAGAGGGGGTCCTCCGGCGAGCCTCTGGACCTGGCGGAGCTGGCAGGAGAGACTCTTTCCCAGATGGCGCCGGGCCTGTCGAGGAGCGGCTTAGAATTCTCATTCAGCTCGGAGGGACGCTGCCAGGTGACGGGCGACCCGGGAGAGCTGAGGCAGGTGCTGATGAACCTGCTGTCAAACGCGGAGAAGTACTCGTCGGACGGGCGAGAGATCAGGGTGGTCTGCAGGAGTGAGCGGGGGTGCGCGATTGTGGAGGTCCTCGACAGAGGGGCGGGAATACCCTCCTCCCAGCAGGGGCGGATATTCCAGGAGTTCTTCAGGGGGGACAACTCACTGACCGCATCTAGCAGCGGTGCCGGGCTGGGGCTGTCCATCGCCCGCTCTATCGCACGTCGCCACGGTGGCGACGTGACCTACTCCCCGCGCGAGGGGGGAGGGAGCGTATTCTCCCTGTCGCTTCCTCTGTGTTACGATAACGATGCGACTCAAGGGGTGGAGGAATGAACGAGAAAATTCTCCTGGCCGAGGATGACCTCGCCATTCAGACGGGGGTGGCGGACCTTCTCGAGAGCGAGGGGTACGAGGTTGTAACGGCGAAAGACGGGGTAACGGCGCTTGATCTGTACCGGGCACTTAAGCCCGACCTGGTGCTGCTGGACGTTATGATGCCGGGGGTGAACGGGTACGACGTCTGCAGAGAGATCCGCCTGCATGACCGGTGCACGCCGGTTCTGATTCTCACCGCCAAGGGCAGGGAGGTGGAGAAAGTCATCGGACTGGAGCTTGGCGCTGACGACTATATAGTCAAGCCGTTCGGGATGGCCGAGCTTCTGGCAAGGGTTCGTTCCGCCCTACGCAGAGGGGCGCTGTCGAGGCGAGCGCCAGCTAGGGAGGAGTCCCGTCCGCTCTCCTTCGGGGATGTCAGGGTCGACTTCGAACGAATGACAGGGTTTAAGGGGGACTCGGAGTTCGCGCTCACCCCCAAGGAGGCCGCGCTGCTTCGCAGGCTGGCTGACAACGAGGGAAGGGTCCTCTCACGCTCGTATTTGCTCGACGAAGTCTGGGGGATAGAGTGCGACGTCACCACGCGCACCGTGGACCAGCATGTCGCGCGCCTTCGCCAGAAGATCGAGGACGACCCTGCGAGCCCGCGATTTCTCTGCACGGTTCACGGGGCAGGCTACCGCTTCAAGGGCGGGGAGGGGTAGAGATATGCGCGAAACCGGAGGTAAAAGGTTGAATCTGAAGAAAGACGGAGAGTTCTACAAGGGGTTCAGGGCGTCGGTCCCGACTGGCCTGGGTGTGCTCACTTACGGCCTGGTCTTCGGCGTTCTCTGCGCCGAGACGGGGCTCTCCTTCCCCATGCTGGCGCTGATGAACATGGCTGTCTTCTCCGGCTCCGCTCAGACTCTCATCGTCGGAATGTGGAACGGTGGCTTCCCCGTGTGGCAGATGGCGGTGGCCGCCGCCGTTATCAACGTTCGCTACTTCCTGCTGACCGCGGCTGTAGCGCCCCTGATGGAGCCGTACGGATGGTTTGGCAGGGCGTGGCGCGTGCATCTGGTGACGGACGAGAACTGGGCGATCACCATGGCCGAGTGGAGAAAGAGAGAGGTGACGGTGGATCACCTTGTGGGTGGAGGCGTCTGCGTTGGTCTCTTCTGGTTCTTCAGCGTCATGGTGGGGCACAGCCTGGGCTTCACACTGGAAAACCCCGAGAGGTACGCGCTGGACTTCGCCTTCACCGCACTGTTCACCGCTCTTGCGGTAAACATGTGGCGCGGCGGGAAGGACATCTTCCCCTGGCTGGTCTCCGCCGGGACGGCCTCTCTCGCCTGGAGGCATCTGCCCGGGGCATGGTACGTGCTGTTGGGAGGCATCGCCGGCTCGGTGGCTGCGGCGCTCATGAAGGAGGCCGAGTGAAGATGTCGAACTCAAAAGCCGTTGCAGTGGTGCTGCTCTCGGCGCTTTTCGTCTACTCCATACGTTTTTTTGGGCTCGCACTCGGCAAGAGGCTCCCCAAGACAGGTTTTTTCAAGAGGGCGATGGATGCGCTGCCAGGCACGATATTCGCAGCGCTGGTCTTCCCGGGCCTGCTGGCCGCCGGCTGGCAGGGGTTAGTCGCTGCGGGGCTGATAGTGCTTGTGACGAAGAAGACAGGCAACGTCATGCTGGCGATGCTCACGGGAGTAGCCGCCGTGGCGCTGCTCCGCATCCCTGTTTTTTGACCCTGAATGAGCAAGGACGGTCAAGCGCCCGTCCATTAAGTGCGGTATCTTACCTTCAGTGGGGGGGAGAAGGGATGAAGGAAGCCACGCGCGCGGCCTATGAGGAGGCAATTCTACGGGTTCAGATGCACATGCACGATACGCTGGACGAACCGTTCGACGCAAATGAGATAGCCTCGGTGGCGGGATTCTCGAAGTTCCATCTTTCGCGGCTATTCACCGCGATGACAGGAGAGTCCCTTCTGGAGTACCGCAGGAGGCTGCTGCTGGAGAGGGCGGCTCACAGTCTGCTCTACCGCCCTCGTTCCGTCGTGGATCTGTCGGCGGAGGCCGGCTACGAGGCACAGGAGGCGTTCACCAGGGCTTTTTCGCGGCTTTACGGCGTGCCTCCCGGTGAGTATCGGCGAAAGCTACGCTCGGCCATGAGGCATCGACTGGACACAATTCAGGCCAAATCAAAGCTCTACACCCTCTCTCTCACAATAGACGAAGGAGGAGCTAAGAAGATGGATGTGAAGTTCGAGAAGCACGATAATCTCAAGGTGGCGTTCATCCGACACACCGGCCCTTATGAGCAGAGCGGCGAGGCATGGAACAGGCTTTGCGCGGCTCCGGGAATCGCCGGGCGGATAGGACCGGACACTCTTTTTCTGTCGCTCTGCTACGACGACCCGGACGTGACCGAACAGGGCAAGACGCGGATGGATGTCTGTGTGACTGTCGACGATAGCTACGAGGAAGAGCCAGGCATAAAGACTCAGAACATCCCCGGAGGAGAGTTCGCAGTCGTTGTCTACAAGGGGGCATACACAGGGCTGCACGACGCCTACAGGGCCATATACGGCGATTGGCTTCCAAAGAGCGGGCGAGAACCTGCGGGGTCCTTCTCGATGGAGATATACCACACGGACTGCGCTAGCACGTCGCCCGATGAGAATATCACGGAGATAAGAATACCTCTGCTGGACAAGTAACAACTGGAACGACTGAGGACGCGCGCTCTTCATCATGGAAATGAAGAGTGGCGTCCTTTTTTCATCCTTCCCCCTCCCGTTTTTTCCCAATCCGTGTTATTGTTTCTTCACTCGAATAGTATTGAATTGGTGGTGCGCTGTGAGCATGTGGAGGTATTTTGGCTATTTATTCGTCCTTCTGGCGTTTATCGGGGCCCTTCTTCCGGTAATGCCGACCGTTCCCTTTGTCCTGCTCGCGGCCGCGTGCTTTGCGAAGTCGTCTCCTGACATGCACAGGTGGCTTCAGAACCACCCTAAGTTCGGCCGCATGGTCCGTAGCTGGGAGGAGAGCCGTTGCATCACAAGGAGCCTGAAGATCTGGAGCGTCTCCATGATCACCCTGGGCGGGGGGACCTCGACCGTTCTCTTTGTGCCTGGCGGCTGGCCGTTCTGGACCGTCCTAAGCAGCTTCCTTATAGCCGACGTCGTGGTGTTGCTCTGGAAGGAGTGCCCGAAGCCCGGGCATGAGGCGCGTTGCGCTGGGTGCAAGTAGTATGAAAAAACTCAGAGAGCTGGTAGTCTCTGTTTTTGGTTTAGGTCTCCTGGGGGCGTCGCTTGCATGGCGACTGACCTCCACCGGGAAGGCCGGGGAGGTGGCGGGGTGGAGCAGAAACCCTGTGACGCTGGAGGCCGCCTTCAGAAGAGGTATTATCACAAGGGCCTGCGCTTCCGCCGAGGAGTGCGCGTCGCTCGGCGACGTAATAGTGTTGGCCGTCCCGGTAAGAGCTATGGAGGAGTTGAGCCTGCGCATCGTCCGCTCTGTACGTCCGACTGCCGCTGTCTTCGACCTCGGAAGCACAAAGAGCGAGATCGGAGCAACCCTGTCCTCCATATGGGGAGGAAGGTACGCCGGGTTTCACCCGATGGCCGGAAAGGAGAGGGGAGGGCTTGAGAACGCTTTCCCGGATCTCTTTCTGGAATCGGTATGCGCCGTTGTCCCGTTTACGGGTACTTATCCAGAGGTGACAGCGCTGGCTGAGGAGCTTGCCCTCGCCCTTGGGGGATGTCCTCTGCTGATCGGTGCGGACGAGCACGACGCAGCCGTAGCCTGCATCAGCCATCTTCCGCTGGTTATCTCCGCCGCTCTCTCCCTGCTCGCGGGAGGAGAGATGGGAAAATACCCCTCATTGGCGGCTCTTTCAGCCGGGGGGTTTCGTGATACGACCCGAGTTGCCGCAGGGCCCGCATGGCTTGGCGCGGACATGGTATCGGGCAACGGATCGCAGGTACGCCGTCTGGCAGAGGAGTTCAAGCGCCTTCTGGACGAGCTTCTCTCCTCGGACTCTGAGGAGCTCGAATCGAGGCTGTCGGACGCTGCAGCAGCCAGGGACAGAGTTCTGTCGGCAAAAGAGGCGTGGCTGAGGGGCAGCAAGGAGCGACAGGGATAGATAAAGAGCCTTTTGGTATTCTTCCTTGGGTGAAGAGGTTTTTCTCTGTACGTCCGGATGTTTTTTACTGTTATAATGAACCGGATTCGGTTATTTCTGCCGGGGATCTTTTTTAGCCTTGAGAATCACGAATCTCACGATTGGCGACGCAGTGGCGTCGGTGCGCGGAAAGGGGAATCTCGGGAGTGGAAGAGCAAATGAACGAGAGGGATGAAAACCTTTACTCTTCAGTTTTGGAAGAGGAAACCTCTCTGCTGCTTTCAGCCGCACCAAAAGAGGCCGGCGGATCGCTCGGACCGGATGAGGGTGGCGATCATGGTGCCTCAATGTCCGAACCCATGGGGAAGAAGGTCCTTGTGGAGAGGATTCGGGCGGAACTGGCCATCAGACGTAGGGAGGACTCAACCAGACCTCTTGTCAGACGTCCCCGACTTGATAAGATTAATGAACGGATCCCCTCCAGGCCAGACTCTCGTACAGCGGTTACCACACTCTCTGTAAGAGAGGCAGTCGAACCCGTCGCAGAGCGCGAGAGAAGGAAACCGGTAAAAACCATCGTGTTCACCGAAAAGAAGAAGGCACCGAAGGAAAGCGATCCCTCGAAAACCTTCATACAGGGTGTATATGGCATACCGATCCTGGGCTACTGCCTGGAGTTGCTGGTGCTTGTCTTCGGACTGCCTGTTCAACTCCGCGAGATAAACTCAAGGGCGGCCAAAAAAGACGCCGTTATGCTGGCTCGCATCGATGGCATAGGGAGCAGAGTCAACGCTCTTCGAGAGGGGATTGCCCAGTGCCGCAAGGAGCTGGAAGATTCGATAGCTGCCAAGGCCGCCCTGGAGGATCTGACCGCTCTCTCAGGAGAGATCTCGCAAAAGGCAGATTCGAGGCGACTCGATGTGTTCTCTCAGAACCTTGATGCCGAGCTGTCGAAGAAGACGAGCGAGGACACGCTTGACGAGGTCAAGGCCTTTATCGAGATGTCGCTCGATGATGTACGCGTCGAAATATCCCGCAAGGCCGAGGAGAAGCAGCTTCTCGTCCTTGAGGAGAGGCTGGCGTCAAAAGCGGAAGAAGAGGTGCTGGAGGAGCTCGGCGGAAGGATCGACGACGCTTTTGCACGTCTGGATTCTTACGATGAGTATGATGTCGCGAGCCGTTTGAAATCACTTGAGGGCATGCTGGCCGAGGTTCACGCAGAGACGCGCCAGAAGGCCGACGCCGAGGCGCTGGCCTCTCTACAGAGTGAGTATAGATCCCGCGCCGAGTCTGACGCCGACTCGTTCAGTGCAATTAAGGGTGAACTTGCCGGCCTGTCGGAGCGGATTGACTCCTACAGCTCGGATTCGGGCGTGATAGTGCTGATCGAGAGTAAGCTGGAAAGCCTTGCAGGCCGCCTTGACTCATTTGATATGGACTCCCTAGTCCGCCGCATGCAGTCGGTAGAGACAGCGCTCGATGCCAAGGCCGACCTGGAGATAATCAAATCTCTTCTCACTCTGGGGGTTGACGTGGAGGTGCTGAAGGCCCTGTGCAAGGGGCTGGAAAAATCATCCGGGGATGCCGTCTCGGCTCTGGGCAAGAAGGCGGACGCAGCGGCGCTTAACGTCCTCGACAAAAGGCTTCAGGCCCTTGAGGATCATCTTCATGCCATCTCATCCTCATTTGAATCAAAGGCCGAGGCCAAGGACCTACAGAGCATTCGCTCCATATTCGAAGAGCGTCTTGAGGAGCTGAAGCTGATCATAAAAGAGCAGGGAGAGGCCGCCGGAGAGGATGAGCGCAGGATGGCCGGTTTCCTGGACGAGGCGCAAACAACCAAGGACCTTTCGTACGCCGCGAGGGTGAAGGGGCGTACTGCTGCCCTGCGGGAGCTCAAACCCGGAGGACGGAAAGACCAGGGTGATGAGCAGCGGAACAAAGGCCCGAAGTCCGGAAAGAGGGTGAAGGAATGAGCACGCGTATCGCTCTGGTGGTCGCAGAAACGCAAGGCGATGATCGCTGGGGAGAGGATCGCTTTATCCGGGGAGTAAGCTTCGCGATGGAGGAGAAAGGGTTTGACGTGGAGATAATCTCCGTCGTGCACGATGAATCGTCATACGAAGCCGTCTCCGACACGTACGCACGATATGCCGCCCTCGACATGTCGGGATTTGGCGGAGTGATTTGCAGCAACATCCCCTCATGCCTTGTTCCGCACCCCAAAAAAGTGTGCTATCTTCTCAGGACTGCCCGCCGGTTTTACGATACCTTCGAGATCGGACAGGATGATCCTGCCTCGGAGCTTCGACGTCTGCGGCGTCATATCCAGGATCTGGACAGGGATGCGCTCAATGAGGCAAAGAGTGTCTTCTCGGCCAGCTACGAGATCCGGGTGCGTCTTCTGAAATATCTCGGGACCGATTCAGAGGTTCTATACCCCTGCACTACATTGGGCGGTCTGAAGAGCGCATCCTATGAGTTTCTTCTGCTTCCAGGACGTCTGCACCCTCAAAAGCGCCAGGATCTTGTGATCGCGGCCATGGAGCATGTGAAAAGCCCTGTTGAGCTGTTGATCTGCGGTACCGGCGAGAGCGAGGCCACCCTTAGGAGCATGGCCTCGAAAATGACGAACATCCACTTCCTCGGCAGCGTCGACGACGAGAGACTTGCAGAACTCTACAGTCGAGCGATCGCGGTGCCCTATGTCCCCATTGGAGAAGACTTCGGCTTCGTGGCTCTGGAGGCGGCGCTCAGCGAGAAGCCCGTCATCACATGCGCCGACTCTGGAGAGCCTGCCAGGATGGTCTACGATGCCCGCTCCGGGTTTATCGTGCCGCCTGATCCTAAGGAGATAGCGCGCTGTATCGATATATTTGTGACAAACCCCGGAGTCGCGGTGGAGATGGGGCGTATTGGGCGCGGTGCCGTAGGGTACTCCTCATGGGAGCATGTCGGTGTCGTCCTTCACTCTTCACTCATGCCCAGCGGCAATGATCTCCCCATCGTCTCCTCCCTTGAGACGAGCGATCGAACGCCCCCCCCCAGGGTTCTTGTACTCGATTCACAGACTCTCTCCCCCGCAACCAGCGGCGGTCGGGTGAGGGCTCTGGGACTGTACGGAAACACGGATTTCAACGTTCGCTTCCTAGGAGCCTTCGATGGTGGCGGCGAGGAGAAGCGCTTCTCCCCGACCACAACCTTGGAGGAGCTGGACATACCCCTCTCCGAACAGCATCTTTCAGAGATTGAATCGCTGAAGAAGCAACCTGGCGGCCCGCTCGCTATTGACGTGTCGTTCTCCCTCCTGGGAGCCCTCACTCCGGGATATGCATCAGTTGCGGAAAGCCTTGTCTCGCAGTCCGATGCCCTGGTCTTCTCTCGCCCCTGGAGCTATCCGCTGGTGGAGAAAAAACTGGGAGAAAGAAAGCGTCTTCTGGTGTACGACGCTCATCACGTCGAGGGGGTTCACCGATGCGCCAGACTGGATGACGGTGCCTCCGGCACGGAGCTTGTCACCTTGGTTGGAGAGCTGGAGGCTGATCTCTGCATGAAGGCGGATCTCATACTGACCCCTTCTCACAGCGATATGGCCTCCTTGGCCAGGCTGTACAACGTCCCCTACGAGAAGATCCGTGTGACCCCCAACGGAGCCTTTACCGATAGCGTAATTCCTGCCAGCGCCGGTCGTAAAGCGGAGCTGAAGGAGGCCGAGGGACTGGATGGGGTCGAGAGAAAGGCTCCGGTGGCGGTGTTCATGGGCGCAGCCTCTCCGTCAAATATCGAGGCCGCTGAGTTCATACTAGAGGAAGTTGCCCCCGCTCTGCCCGACGTTCAGTTCCTGCTATTCGGAGAGGTTGGAGATGCCCTCTCCTGCCCGGTGCCCCAGAATGCGCGCGTTCTGGGAGTGGTCGACGAGCAGAAGAAGAATGAACTGCTCTCCATGGCCGATGTAGCCCTGAACCCAGTCTATACCGACGGCGCTACGAACTTGAAAATGCTGGACTATATGGCTACCGGGCTTCCAATCATCTCCTCGGCCGCCCCCGCAAGGGGGATAGACTTCGAGGGAATGGATGTCGTAACTTTTTCAAACCGGGAAAGTTTTGCGGAAGACCTGAGAGCACTCCTGAAGGAGCCGACCGAGCTCGAAAGGAGCGGGGCGGCCGGGCGTTGCCTCGTAGAAGAACGCCACTCGTGGGAGACGATATCCAAGAATGTAGGAACTCTGCTACGCTGGCACTCATGGAACAGGAACAGAAGGAAGCCCTTTTTCTCCGTTATTACCTGCGGCTACGAGCGTCCCAAGTCGTTGTGGCGTCTGGCGCGCCTGCTGGAGATCCAGACCTTTTCCGACTTTGAGCTGATAGTTATCGACCAGAGCCAGACTGCCTGGAAGGGTGCGAACGCCTTCAAAGGCCTAGATATTCTCTACATGAGGACCGGTGTAATGAGCGCTACTCGCGCCAAGAACACAGGTGCCTTCCTGTCGCGCGGTACGGTCCTGGCCTTTCTGGATGACGACTGCGAGCCATCGCCGAACTGGCTGGCTTGCGCCCGCCCCTGGTTCGACGATGAAGGCGTATCGGGGCTGGAGGGGGCTATCCGGTCGTACTCGGGCTGGAACAACGGGCGCGGAGGAGCGGGGGATGAGAGGAGCGACAACTCGCCTCAGAAGATCTCCAACTTCTTCGCTAGGACCGAGGCCTTCAACAGGTGCGGAGGCTTTGAGGGCATCGATTTCGAGGGCGATCATGAAAATATCGAGCAGGGGGGCGGTTTTGGACAGGTACCCTTCTCTCGCGACGCCTGGGTCTTTATGCCCTGCAGATAATCTCGTGCTCTCGTAAGCGCTGCCCATAAAAAATCGGAGCCTGCCGGGATTAAAGCCTTGCAAGCCGTTTATGTGTTACAATTCGACGCGACACAGATATCCAAGGGGGAGTGATTGCATGCTCCGAATGAGAAGATTCTGCCTTACGGTGATTACCGTCCTGAGCATATTTGCGGTATCGGCGTCCGCCACCATGAGCGACTGGGATTTCTACAACCTGTGCGCCAGCGCCAAGCCTTATGAGATCGAAGAGGCGATCAGGGAGGGAGCGAACGCGGCCTTCGGTGTAGAGGAGTACGGCTGGACGGCGCTGATGAACGCCGCGAGGCACAACCCCCGCAAAGAAGTAGTGGAGATGCTGGTAAAAGCTGGCTCCGATGTTCACGCGGTGGATGCGCGGGGGTGGACCGCCCTTATGCTGGCGATCCGCTACAATCCGAACAACGAGGTGGCCAGAGAGCTTTTACGGGTCGCTGGCGACGTTTGGGCAAAGACAGTCAACGTAATGAACGACGAGGGGTACACAGCGCTTATGTACGCCGCCCGCAACAAGGATGCCCTGATGATAGACGATCTGTACAAGGCCGGAGCCGTTGCGGTGATGAGAGACCACGATGGAGCGTCCGCTATTATGCACGGTGCGGGGGAAAACCCAGATCCGCTCGCTGTGAAACAGCTTTCCGACGCCAGTGCGCGTCAGGCCGGTTTTGATGATCAGGCGAGGAGTCCGATGATGTGGGCCGCGGCCAGAAACCCCGACCCCAAGATCCTGTTGGCACTGCTGAGCAAGGGGGGTAACGTCTTTGCCAGGGACAATGAGTACGCCAGCCTGCTCATGCACGCAGCCGCCTACAATACGAACCCGGAGGTGGTCAGGGCGATACTGACAGCCAAGACACTGAGCTGCCAGACCAACCCTCACGTAAGGGATAACCACGGGAGGAACGCTCTCATGTACGCGGCACGGTTCAACCCGAACCCCGACATCGCGACCCTTCTACTCCAGGCGGACATAGACCCGAACTACCGCGATCCCCAGGGGCGCACCGCTCTTTCGCTCGCAGCGGAGGAGAACGCGAACCCCGCAATAATTGCGGCACTCGTCAGATTCGGCGCGAAGGTTGACACCAAGGATAAAGAGGGAAGGGATGCCCTGATGTACGCCGCCGGTTACAACGGCAATCCTGAGATGACCATGGCGGTGCTTCACTCGGGCGCTGATGTGAAGCAGAAGGACAGCCATGGGGCGACTGCGCTTATCTACGGAGCCCGGTATTCACTCTGCCCGGAGGTGATAGATGTCCTTCTAAATGCCGGTGCTGACCCGAAAATCAAAGACAAACAGGGGAAGAGAGCGCTGGATTACGCAGGGGCCAATATCCAATTGAAGGGGACCCAGGAGCATCGCCGTCTCTATCAAGTCTCGCGCTGACGCAGAGCATGCGATGCGTTTAGGTTGCGCCTCTCCTGTCTTTCTTTTCTCGCATTCTTTGGTATAATCTGCGGGCTGATGGCTTTTTCCCGGTACTGCCGGGAGCTGTGGTCGCATATTTTTTACGAGACAAAGCCCCTATCGGGGCCGATTTCATCAACAGGGAGGTTTTTACAATGGCAAAGGAGAAATTCGAGAGGTCCAAGCCGCACATCAACATAGGCACGATAGGTCACATCGACCACGGCAAGACGACGCTCACCGCGGCGATCACGAAGTGCCTTGCGACGGCCAAC
>JBAYOX010000009.1:0-17559 GCA_041678025.1 Aminobacteriaceae bacterium | reverse complement strand
GCTCCCTCGACCAGGCACCGCCCATGTCGGGGTATATGGCGTTCATTATGCGCCTGACCTCGTCGTAGTCCTGAATGGTGAACTGACGAAGCTCAAGCTCGTGCTGGTAACGCTTTTTTGCCATGGGCTAGTCCTCCTCGCCTTCACTCGCACCCCTATTATACTTTGAGCACAGACAATTTAACAGGAGTCAACCCCGGAGCAAGACTGTAAGTTTCCTGTCCTCGCCTACTAAACACTATGTCAGGCGCTGTGTTTATGCTAGAATGGGAAAACTTGAGAGGGTACCGGTATCCGACCTGATTTCTACACTCGAAAAGGAGATGGAAGCCGTTATGGATCACTGCGGAGGAGTTGACTTCGAAAAGGTCGTAAACAGTAGTCCAATAGTATCCTTAATATGGCTTCCCTCCGACCCGGACAGGCCCTGCTTCACATCGGACGCGATCCGCTCCTTCGGCTACGAGCCGGGGGAGTTAACCTCCGGCAGCGTGCGTTACGTCGACCTCATCCACCCGGAGGACAGGGATGTGCTCCCCTTCGAAACCGGTGCCGGCGACTCGCGCCCGAAGGTCTACAGGATTGCCGCCTCAGACGGCTCGTGGCGGTGGGTACTTCACCGAACCAGCTTCATCGAGGGCGACGCAAACCGTCCGGACGAGACACTTTGGATAATCTCCGACATAACACAGCACAAGGACGCGCACGGAGAGCTTCAGAAGCACGAGTCCAAGCTTACGGCATTTATCGAAGCCCTCCCCGCTATGCTCATCGTCATCGACGAGGATGGGCGATTCATAGAGGTCACAGGCTCTTCCGAAGGAGTCTCCATCGTGGAGAAGTTCGTCGGCAAAACGGTGGGAGAGTCGATGCCGCTTGAAAAGGCCTCAGAGCTTATGGTCCCGCTGGCCAGATGCATCGAGACGGGGACACCTCAGATCGCCTCCTACGAGATAGGGATCGGCGGGAAGAGATACTTCCAGGAGACCCACATCTCGCTGATGCCCGGAGATGTGAACGGCAAGAGAGCGGTGGTGTGCGTCGCCATAGACATAACCGCTCGCAAGGAGCTCGAAGAGGAGATCATGCTTCAGAATGTTCAAGATCCCCTCGACCCCGCATCCAACAGGACGCGCTTCAACCGGGCATTCTTCCTCGCGCTCGCGGAGGCGCAGAGGACGGGATCAACCCTGGCCTTCTTCCTGATCGACCTCGACCACTTCAACCTGGTGAACGAGGCCATAGGCAGAGACCTGGCGGACCTGCTGCTGAAGGGAGTGGCGCAGAAGCTTCAGAACGCGTGCCGGAGAGGGGACATCATATTCAGGATGGAGGGGGTCAACTACTACCTCATCCTGCCGAAGCCCGGAAAAAGAGAGAACATCTCGATGGTCGCAGAGAGGGTCCTCGGAGCGATAAGGAGCGCCTCCCCCCAGAAAGAGGGTGCCTTCAAACTGACCGCGACTATCGGCATCAGCATCTTCCCGGACAACGGGCTGGACTCCAAAACCCTGCTCCGGATGGCCGAATCGGCTTTAAACATCGGAAAAACTGCGGGAGGGGACTGCTACAGATTCTACGAGCCTCCCACCGAATAAGATGGGCACCGCGCCCGCAGGCCGCACAGCAGAAGGGTAAGGTCGTTGACGTTGGTCCCGGTCGGACCGGTCATAACGAGCCCTTCGCACGTTTTCAGCGCATTGTACGAGTCGTTGGCGGCCAGCACGGAGTGGACGTCCACCCCGATGCGGGTCAGCAGCTCCGCTGTCCCACCGTCCACGATCCCCCCGGCCGCGTCGGTCGGTCCATCTGTGCCGTCCGACCCCACCGACAGAACGACCGTCTCTTCAAGTCCGGCTATCCCCAGAGAGGCCGCGAGCGCCAGCTCCTGATTGCGCCCCCCCTTACCGCTCCCGGTAAGTCTGACGACCGTCTCCCCACCCATTATCACAGCGCACGGAGGTTCCGCAGGCCTTCCGGACGAACAAACCTCCCGCGCGACGGAGGCGATAAGTGCGCCCGCCTCGCGCGCTTCGCAGTCCAGGGTCGTCGTCAGAACGATTGGCCTGTAACCCATAAGCTCCGCCTCCGTCTCTGCCGCACGGCAGAGGGCCGCGACGCTGCCGGTTATCACCGACGTCACATTATCGAGCAATTTCGGCGTCTCTGCGCTAAGCGCGTCCATTACCCCGCCGCTCAGCATAAGGTCATACTTGCGCACGATGCGCGCCGCATCCGCCGACGAAGTGGCATCCGGCCAGGCGGGGCCGGAGGCTATGCTGTCGAGCCTGTCCCCGAGGACGTCCGACAGTACCACTGAGTACACGTGAGCAGGCGAGGCCGCCAGAGCGAACCGCCCCCCTTTGACAGAGGAGAGCCTCTTTCGGATTGTGTTTATCTCGACAATATCAGCGCCGCAGGCCAGCAACTTGCCTGTGGTTTCCGCAAGGTCCGCCAGGTCAAGCCCGTATGCCGGGCTCTCGAAGAGTGCGGAGCCGCCCCCCGATACAAGAAAGAGCACCGTGTCCTCGGGATTCAGCCCCTTCACAGCGGCTAGTGCCCGCTCCGTCCCGGCCACGCCGTTCTCGTCGGGCACAGGGTGTCCGCCCTCGTATATCTCGAGTTTTTCTATCTCGCCGCCGGAGTGGCCGTACTTCGTGACGACTACACCGCCGTACAGCCTGTCGCCGAGCGTCTCCGATGCGGCCCTGGCCATCCTCCAGGCGGCCTTGCCGATAGCGACGAGAATGATCCTGCCTCCAGCTCCAAGGCGCTCTGAAAAAGCCTCGCCCTTTAGAGCCTCCTGAACGGCTCTCTCGGGGAGCACGGCCTCAATAGCCTTCGCAGCGATACCAAGCGCGTCGAGCCTGATCTTTTTCAAAGCTCTCCCTCCTACTCCGCTCTTCCAAGAAGGAACTCCGCCCTTTCGAGGGCGTGCTCTCTCGACTGGAAACCCTGCATGACATGCTCCTCCTCGAGCTTTTTCAGCAGCCTCCCCACCTCGGGCCCCTCAGGCAGTGAGAGTCGCTCCATCAGCTCGTAACCGGAGGGCAGCAGCTCCTTCATAGTCGCCAGTCGCGGCAGGAAGCTTGCCATGACCTCACGGGCATGGTTTGCGCGGCTTGAGTCGAACCCTGCGTCAAGGACCGCAAAAAAAGAGCTCCAGAACTCCCAGCCACGCTCCAGAATCAGCGCGGCGCACTGCGACGGAAGAGCGTCGCGACTGAAAACGCCTCTGAATCGCACAAACAGGCCAACGCGCGCGCACAGCCAGGACGGCCACCCCCACTCCTCCAGCGCTGAGCGGATGTGACTCTCCCCCTCCGCATCCGGGCACTCCTCCCCACCTCGAAAGAGGGCTATCGTAGCTGCCCGCCTCAGCAACGGTTCACATCCGTTGTCAAGCTTTTTGAGCGCTCGGATGATCGCGGCAGAGTTCGGTCGCCCCCCTACCAGAGGGGAGAGCACGCCGGTCATGCCACATCGGGCGAGCGTCCTCACGAAGACTAAGGCGTCGCCAGAGAGCCCGAGCCGCACCTCCCGTCCCACCCTCTCGGGAGCGCAGCGGCGGAGAGAGACAGAGGCGATGCGCACGGCGTCGGACGACTCTCGGTCGACTTTGAAGCCGTGGAGGGTCGCAGCGAAGCGAGGGAGGCGCAGCGCCCTAAGCGGATCCTCTTTCAGCCTGTCAAGTGGCCCCCCGTTGAAGCGAAGCACCCTCTTCTCAATGTCATCTCTGCTGCGCGCTGTACCTGTTATCTCGCCAGTGGAGCGCATGGCTAGGGCGTTCAAAGTGAAGTCCCGTCGGGCAAGGTTATCCTCCAGCGTGCCGCCGCTGTATGAGACGACCTCGCAAGCGCCCTCGTCGAATGGGAGCAGAAACACTCTCTTCCCCTCGGGGCCTATCATCTTCCCGGCAGAGAAAAGCCGGGCCAGATCCCCGTACGACGCTGCTGTGGCGATGTCAATATCCTCGACCTCGCGCCCCAGGAACAGGTCTCGCACGCCCCCACCCACCAGCACGGCCTCGAAGCCCTCCCGCTCAATGGTGTTAATAAGCTGGAAGCCGCGGGCTAGGCGACCGTTCATCGCCCGTCCGCTGGGACCTCGTCGAGCGGCCTTCCGTACTGCATGACCATTCCGTTCGGCTTCAGCTTGGTCTTGTAGCCAACGTAACCCGCCTCCATCACCTTCGGATGGTAGTCATGGTTACGAAGAAGTATCTGCTTGCGCCCTCTGGTGCTGACGGGGATGGACTTCCTCAAATTCTTGTAGAGCACGAAGCGGTTGTGCCCCCCGTACTTCTTCTTGAAGTCCACGGCGATGAAGCCGCACTTCAGCACATTCTTCAGGCTAAACACGTTCCTTGGCGACACGGTCGTATGCAGGTGATACCTGTTTGGGTACATCAGGCTCTCGATGTACAGATATGTGAAAAACTGGATATAGTTGCCCCTGAAGGCCGAGTCGATCACACAGAAATCCATCACCGCGACGTTGTCGATCTCCGCAGGGTCGAGCTTCAGATCCTCGACAGCCTCCTCCAGGTGGTCCTGAACATACGATACCGACCTGAGGCCAATGATCCTGCCCTCCGCGAATACACCTATGGCGAGCCCCTCTCCCAGCACGCTCTCGGCGATCGTGTTCTCCTCGCAGAAGATATCCTCGTCTCCGATCTCGTTGGATATCCTCTTGTGAAACTTAACGGCCTCTTCAATGTCATCCTCCGCCAGTCCTCGCATCGTGCACAGTATAGGCGCGACATAGCCCAGACCCCTCTTCTGCAGAAAAAATTGCTGGACGTTGATAGGCATCAGATCACCTGCCCTTCTCCGGTTTCAGTTTGCTCCTCCGGTTACCGGTTGCGGTGTATTATAATACATGACAGGGTGAAGGGAGGCGAAAGCTTGGATAAAACAGTTTTCGTAAGGTGCGGCGGCTACGGCTCAAGAGAGGTAAGGACGGCCCTCGACGTGATGCTGAACAGGCTCGGCGGGGTCGCTGGCTTCATCTCTCCGGGGGAGAACGTTCTGCTGAAACCCAACCTGCTCTCCGCATCGGCCCCCGAGGAGTGCATAACCACGCACCCGGAGGTCGTTCGCGCTGTCGCCCGTATCGTGCTCGACGCGGGCGCAAAGCCCTTTATCGCTGACAGCCCAGGCATAGACCGCTTCACCGACGTCTCCCGAAGGACCGGCATGGAGGCCGTGGCACGCGATCTAGGCATTCCGTGCGTCGAGCTCGACGACCCGGTACCCCTGCCCCCTGCGGAGGGAGCGGTCTTCCGAAAGGTCGAAGTCTCGCGACTGGCCCTCTCCGCGGACAAGATCATCAACATCCCCAAGCTGAAGACGCACGCGCAGATGATGATGACCCTGGGCGTAAAGAATCTGTTCGGGGCGGTCTTCAGCCAGAGGAAGGCTCAGTGGCACTACAACGTCGGGCTTAGGCGCGAATCTTTCGCAGACCTCCACCTGGACATAGCACGTGGCCTTGCGCCCTGCCTGACTATATTAGACGGAGTGATCGGAATGGAGGGGCGGGGGCCAAGTAACGGCAGCCCCAGAGGCTTTGGGCTGATGGCCGCGTCGACCGACCCTCTGGACATGGACTTTCGCGTCTGTTCACTGCTGCGGGTGCCGCTGGACGGCTTCCCTCTGTACCGCGCGGCGCGGGCGCGCGGCCTTGTGGAGAGCGGCACGTTCTGGGATGCGCCGGGATTGCCGGAGGACTTCACCATCGACGCGATAGAGCTGCCTGAGCTCGACGCGCTTCACCTGCTGCCACCCTTTTTGAACGTGCTCGGCAAGCGATTTCTCACATCGCGCCCCTTCCAGGACAGAGAGAGGTGCGTCAGATGCGGTAAGTGCGTCAAAATATGCCCCGCTGATGCCATGGAGCTCACCGACGGAGGAGATGTGCTGATCGACTACGGCAGGTGCATCCGCTGCTACTGCTGTCAGGAGGTCTGCCCGGCGGACGCCATCCTCTTCTCCAAGGGCCTGCTTCTGCGGACCCTTGAGCTGATCCGCAGATAAGTGGTTACCTGAAAAAGGAGATGATCAAGTGCGAAAGACGCGAGTCCTCCCGCTGCTCTTTTTACTGCTTGGTGTAGCGGCGGCCTTCCTGATATCGACCCGGGCCGTGAACGGCCTGCCCAACTTACTGGGCGGCACCGCGGCCGATAGGTTCACGCCGGAGACGCTTGACACCTCTCCCCCTCCCGAAGAATCGCCTCAACAGGCACCGCCGGCGGCAGAGTCCTTTATCTCCGTCCCCGTCTACATAACCGCCGAGGAGGCCTTAGGAATCCTCGAGGAGGCCCTTGTCAACCCGCTTTACGACATCAAGAACGAGGTAATCGACCGCAGCTTCGGCGAGTCGGTCGCCGATCTGTTACTCGAGAAGACCGGTGGCGTGGGGGTATCGTTCGAGAACGACAGCGCTGACTTCTCACTCCCCTTCCGCTTCTCCTCCATGGTCTCATGGAGCGGGAACATACTCGGCATATCCTCCAGCGCGCGCAAGGAGATACTGGGTGCGGGGAAATTGCATCTCACCCTGGCCCCCTCCGTGGACAGCGACTGGAAGCTGCGACTGAACGGCTCTGCCCGCCTCGAATGGACCACCCCGCCCACTCTGAACCTGTTCGGCCAGGAGATAGGCATAGCCTCACTGCTGACAGACCTGTTCGACAGGCGCTCCGGCGACCTGCTGGCACGGGCGGAGGAGGAGATCAACCGCTCCTCCCGGATAGCGGAGCACGCCCGGCAGGAGTGGAAGGAGCTGTTCGAGCCGATACCCCTTGGGACGTCCCCGGAGCTCTGGCTCTCCGTCACACCCCTCTCCCTGGCGATGCCTCCATTTTCCGCAAGGGACGGGAGGCTGACGGCGGTAGCTGGGCTTAAATGCCTTCTCTCCGTAACAGCGGACAGGCCGGAGGCGCAGGACGCCTCTTCTCTGCCGCCCTTAAAGGCGATGAGGCCGAACATGGAGCCCGGCATACTGCTGAACGTGGAGAGCAGCATCTCATACAGCGCTCTGGCCGACTACGTCAGCTCCATGGAGATCCCGGAGATAGACATTCCCGGCGGCAGTGTCACCGTGAAACGGGTCGAGTTCTTCGGGCGGGGTGAGAGGTTGGTGGCCGAGGCGGAGATATCGGGCAGTGGCCCCGGAGGCGCGGTGGAGGGGAAGATCTATATAATGGGCAGGCCGATCTACTCCCGCGAGGACGAGGTCATCCGAATGGAGGAGGCGGACTTCGAGGAGAGGACAAACAGCGCTCTGGCCAAGGCGGCCGCCTGGCTGGCCCGCCCCGCCCTGCTGAAGGAGATGACCCGGCAGATGGTCTGGCCTCTGGCCGAGCTTCGCGCTGAGACTGCCGAGTCACTCTCGGATATGCTGAAGGAGCGCTGGATAGCAGACGACGTAATGATGGAGGGGGACCTGTCGTCCCTGTCGCTCGAGAGCCTCACGGTCGGCGCGGAGGGGCTGCGCCTGTCGCTCACGATGGGAGGCTCCGTGTCGCTGCGCTACGGTGAGGGGCAGAAGTGAGAACGGGTTTCGGGGCGTACTCACCTATATTTGACATTGAGCGCCGCAGTTCATATACTCGTTAAGGTTTCAAATCGGCCGGTATTATCAGGTCGAAATATCTAAAAAGCAAAGGAGTTGCATGGGATGAAACGATTGAGCCTGTTCTGCGTACTTGTAATGGTACTTGCGATGTTGGTCGGCACCGCCGCCGCCGAGACGGTGACCGTCTACACCACCCTCGAGGAGATGCACGCCAAGGAGCTGTTCGACGCCTACGAGAAGGAGACCGGCATCAAGGTCGACTGGGTTCGCCTTACCTCTGGCGAGGCCGTCGCCCGCCTCGAGGCCGAGAAGGCCACTCCCAGGGCATCCATCTGGGTCGGAGGCGTCGGCACCCTGCACATCGACGCGAAAAACAAGGGGTTGACCGCCCCGTACAACTCGAGGGCCGCATCCTCGATACCCGACAAGTTCAAGGACCCGGAGCGCTTCTGGATCGGCCTGTACGTCGGCCCCATAGCCTTCGGGATGAACACGGACCGTGCCAAGGAGCTCGGGCTTGAGATGCCCCTGTCATGGGCCGACATAATCAAGCCGGAGTTCGAGAAGCAGGCAAGAGTGGCCAACCCCGGAACATCCGGAACGGCCTACAACATGATCACAACCCTGATCCGCATAGCGGGCGACGACGAGGACAAGGCGTTCGACTTCCTGAGGCAGCTCGACAGGAGCATCGACCAGTACACCAAGTCCGGCTCGGCACCGGGCAAGAGCTGCGCCATCGGAGAGATCCCAGTGGCGATCGGCTACCTGCACGACCTCATCAAGCTTCAGGTACAGGGCGCGCCGCTGGAGATCGCGGTCCCCAACGACGGCACCGGCTTCGAGACGGCGGCCATGTCCATGGTCAAGGACGGCCCGGACCCCGTCAACGGCAAGAAGCTGTACGACTGGGTGCTCGGCCAGAGCGCGATGGACATAGTCGCAAGCTGGTTCGTCATCCCCCTCAGCTCGAAGGCCTCCCCGGTTGACACGGGCTTCTCATTCGAGAAGATGGTCCTTGTGAACCAGGACGACGTCTGGGACGCAGCGAACAAGGAGCGCCTGCTCGACCGCTGGAACAGGGAGATTGGCGACCTCAGGTAGACTGACCGGAAGTGCGTACGAGGTGCGAGGGGGGCGAATCCCCTTCGCACCTTTTCAATAATCCGAAAGGAGGAGAGGGACATACCGTCAAAGAGGTCCATCACCCTGACCATGTCCGTCCTGCTCTTCGCCGCGATACTGTACTGGATTAACGACTCTCTGACCGACTCCTTCCAGTCGCTCACCGACAGCCGCCACCGAAAGACTGCCGTCGCAGCGATGGGGTCGGCCCCCTCCGGCGACGAGGCGATCGCGGGGTGGCTGAAGCGCATATCCTCCCATAACGACGAGTTCGATCTGCTATTCCTCAGGGGCTTCCCGGAGGACGAGGGCGGCATGAAGGTCTTCTCCGCCTCCCCGGAGCTTGAGGAGCTGCTGAAGGGGTACGAGAAGAGCGACTCCTTCCGCAAGGGGCTGGAGAGCAGCATGTACGACGAGGTCTACCAGCCAGCCGACAGGCTTGTCGTGCGAGGCGAGGTTAGGCGGGTGCTGTTCGCCCCGGCCTACGACGGGGAGACGGGCGACATAATCGGCACGGCCATCTTCCTCATCTCGTCGTCGGATTTCGACAGCTTCCTCGCACTTATGAGAGGCCTGTTCATACTTGCACTCGTCATTTTCACAGCTGTCTTCGCGGTTGCCACCTACAGCCGCGACCCTGTTACCGGCTTTATTATCCTGGGCCTGTTCACCATAGTCGCGGTCTTCGTGGCCTACCCGCTCTTCGAGGCGGTGCGACTGACGTTCGTCCAGGACGGCAGATTCACTCTGGACACGTGGAGGTCGATACTCTCCCAGAGACAGTACCTGAACGCCCTGAAGGGGAGCATAGAGCTCGGAATCTACACTGCGACGGCGTCGACCGCGGTCGGTTTCCTGTTCGCATTCGTCATATCGAGGACTGGGATCCGCGGCAAGAGGTTCTTCTCGGCCATCGCCACTCTGCCGGTAATCTCGCCCCCCTTCTCCCTCACCCTGTCGATCATCCTGCTGTTCGGCAACAACGGTCTCGTAACCAGGCAGCTTCTCTCGCTTGATGGCTTCAGCATATACGGCCTCGGTGGGCTTACCCTGGTGCAGACGATGGGGATGTTCCCAATAGCCTTCCTGACCATGATAGGCGTGCTGGAGGGCATCGACTCGACCCTCGAGGACGCGGCTATGAACCTGCGCGCCACCAGGTGGGAGACCTTCAGGACCGTGACGCTTCCCCTCTCCGTCCCCGGACTGCTCAGCTCGTGGCTTCTCGTCTTCACCAACTCTCTGGCCGACTTCGCCAACCCGCTTATACTGGCGGGGAACTTTCGTGTGCTGTCGGTCGAGTCGTACATGGAGGTAACAGGGATGAACCGCCTCGGCCACGGCGCGGCCCTCTCCCTGCTGCTGCTGATACCGACCCTGTCGGCCTTCCTGGTACAGCGCTACTGGGTGAGCCGCAGATCCTTCGTCACCGTGACCGGCAAGCCGTCGGCACGACTGACCGACCTGGTCTCCCCGGGGCTGAAGAGGGTGCTTCTGGCGCTCATGTTCGTGATCATCGCCTTCCTGCTGAGCCTCTACGGCACGATAATCGCCGGCTGCTTCGTCAAGAACTGGGGCATAGACTACTCCTTCAGCCTGTCAAACATCCGCGAGGCGTTCGAGCGGGGCTGGCGCGTGCTGCTGGACACGCTGACGCTGGCCGGCATGGCCACGCCGATAGCCGGCTTCCTCGCCATGATAGCGGCGCTGGTGCTGACGAGGAAGAATTTCCCCGGCAAAAGGCTGCTGGATATGCTGATCCTAACGCCGTTCGCTCTGCCCGGGACGCTGGTCGGAATCAGCTATATACTTGCCTTCAACAAGGCACCGCTGATACTGGTCGGGACCGGGGCGATAATCGTGATCAACTACATCATAAGGGAGCTTCCGGTGGGGGTGGAGGCAGGCATCGTCTCGCTGAAACAGATCGACCCTTCGATAGAGGAGGCTGCCGCCGACCTCGGGGCCGACGTGCCGACGATCTTCCGCACCATCGTGCTGCCGCTGGTGAGGCCTGCCTTTATCTCCAGCCTCTCCTACACGTTCGTTCGCTCCATGACGGCGGTCAGCGCGGTGATCTTCCTCATCTCGGCCAAGTGGTACCACCTGACCGTGCAGATCTACAACTTCTCGGAGTGCCTTCGCTTCGGGCTGGCAAGCGTGCTGGCGACGACTCTTATCGTGATCGTGCTGCTGACTTTCGGACTCCTGCACATACTTGTCAGGAAGAACGAGAACCTCGCGAAGACCGTGAGCAACTAAGGGGTTATGCTAATGGACATCCAATCGAAATCAGTAACTCTTGAGAACGTGAGCAAGGTATTCAAGGACCCGCAGTCCGGGCGCGACGTCGTAGCCGTCGACGGGGCGGACTTCACCATCAACCCCGGAGAGCTCGTCACCCTGCTGGGCCCGTCCGGGTGCGGCAAGACCACCACGCTGCGCATGATAGCGGGGTTCGAGCTGCCGACCACGGGGAGGATACGCATCGACGCCGAGGACATCACCCTGCTGCCGCCGAACAAACGCGACACGGCGATGGTCTTCCAGAGCTACGGCCTCTTCCCGCACATGAACGTCTTCGACAACGTCGCCTACGGCCTGAGGCTTCGCAAGGTCCCGCAGAAGGAGCTATCCGAGAGGGTGATGCGCTACCTAGGGATGGTCGGGCTTGGCGACCTGGCCAAGCGTCCCCCGTCGCGACTGTCGGGAGGGCAGCAGCAGCGGGTGGCACTGGCTCGGTCGCTGATAGTCGAGCCCTCCGTGCTGCTGCTGGACGAGCCCCTGTCGAACCTCGACGCCCTGCTGCGCGAGCAGATGAGGGTGGAGATAAGGCGCATCCAGAAATCGCTGGGCATAACAGCCGCCTATGTCACCCACGACCGGGTGGAGGCGATGAGCCTGTCGGACAGGATAATAGTCATGAACGAGGGGAAGATCGTGCAGATGGGTACGCCGCACCAGATATACCGCGACCCGGAGGACGCGTTCGTTGCGGGCTTCATCGGCAAGGTCGCCTTCTTCCCGGCGACAGTGCTGGGCATCGACGCAGGCGAGTCCTGCACGGTGGACGTGCTTGGAAAAACGTTCGCCCTGCCGCGCTTCTCCGAACGCCTGAGGATCGAGGAGTCGGCACTGGTGATGTGCCGCCCCGAGTCGCTCACCCTCCTCCCCCCTGGAGAGGGCATACTGGACGGACGCGTGACCACGAACGTCTACCTCGGGCACAGCATAGAGTCGTTCGTTTCTACCGACATGGGGGAGATACTGGTTCAGGTGGACAACCCGGATGCACACCGAGTGTTCGCCGAAGGAGAGTCAGTCTCCGTCTCCTTCATACCGGAGCTGACCAAGGCCCTGCCTGCGGAGGGCGAGTAGGCGGGCCCCTGACGGACGAAGATAAGAGGGACCTCCCTGGTCGGGAGGCCCCTCATTTTTTACATCTTTCTGATTGGTGGAGGCACGTATTGCGGCGTCCCTGGGATTGATCGCGGCAGGTACATCCGCAGGGTCGGCGAGAAGGGACCCGCGGGCGCGGGGAGCCAGTTCGCCTCGTTCGAGCCTCCGGGGGATTGCGCGCTCATGTATATGGTGAGCGAACCGTCCGCTCCATAGATGAGCGACGAGCTCCCGCTACCGAGTGAGTAGCGCTCCAGGTCGTTCTCCACTAAGCTCTGCCCCGGCGTCTCATACATGGTGAGAGACCAGAAGGCGTCCACTGGGGGCAGCTCTTCTCTCTCGAACTTCAGAACATACGAGTGCGCCGAGGCATCGAGCGGGTCGCCGTCCGAGTCGAGGAAGGCGTTGATGTAGGCTACCTCCTCTTGGTCGTCGCCGTAGAGCATGGCCTTTGCCGCGCTCGCACGGACCAGGTAGAGCCCGCTCATCCTCTCGCGATCGCCGAAGACCCTGCGGTAGAGAGCCCAGCCGTTGGTCTCCTCGCAGAGCACCGCCTGTGACTCCTCTATCTGTTCCAGGGCGGAGACGACGGCGTCGTCGATCGCGTCGCGTATCGTGCCGCTGAACTCGTTGGCGTCGAAGCGGTACGACGGGCCGATCCCCAGCATGCTGAAGCGCTCGAAGAGCTGCTCCTCCGACGAGTGCGGCCTGGTCTGTCCGAGCATGAAGTTAAGGTATGAGATGAAGTGGGCCGAGTCGGCGGCTATCCTCATGTACAGAGGGAACGGGTCGCGTGAGGGCGCCTTGGGCGCAGGTGTCCCAAGCCATGAGCTAAGAGGCTTAAGCACATACCGTTCCTGCAGCGCGCGGACGTTGCCGATGTCGTCGGGTCCACCGACGGCGGTGCGCCCCATGCACAGGACAAAGTTTCCCTCAGACCTCAGGACCGCATCCACTCCCCGCGGCTTCTTGCCGTTCCAGTCAGGCCCGGCTATGACGAAGACACCGCCCGACCCGCCGAACGTACGAGGGCTGATGTAGGCGAAGTTGAAGGCGTACATGTCGACGAATTGAAAGGAGTAGTACCTGTCGGCGACCGGTGGTAGTACGAGCACCATCGGCTCGGCCTGCAGGTCGAGCCACGCCGTGGAAGACAGAGTGTCCCTCTGCTCTCTGACTCCGCCAGTCTCGCCGGGGCCCTTCAACTCCGAGGCGTGCACAAAGCGGTTAAAGCTGTCTGAGGCGACGGCCTGCATCTGCATCATCCGGTAGTTCTCAAGCATCGGATAGGCGAAGATATAGGCCTCCTCCGCTATGGCGCGGGCATCCTCGTAGCTTGCGGCACCGCCCGATAGGGAGCAGCCGGCCAGAGGCAGCATGAAGATCGCTATAATGAATAGGTACCAAACGACATTTTTCTTGCTCTCCACCGTCGGCGCTCCTTTCTTCGGGGCTTTTAGCGAGAAGTACCTTCCACAAATTCAGTAAAATTACTTACCTGGATGCATTTTAACATGTAATCCCCAAAATGAAAACAGGCACGGCCGATTATTTTTTTATATTGGGAAGTGGCCTCCCTGGCCTGTGATCATCCCCTCAAGCCCGTTTCAAAAAGGGAGAGAAGCCAAATATCCGGCCCTAAAGCTCAAGATATTCCAGCAGATCTTTGCCAATTACCTTCTCGGCCTGCTCGAAGAGGTCGGGGCAGCGCATCCCGGCTCCTAGCAGCAGTCTCGCCTTCGGCACCTTTATAAGTATGACCTCCATCTCCTCGGCGATCTCGGAGCCTGAGATCGTCTCGCCTGTGGCCGCATCGAACACCGCGATAAGGTCCGGGAAGGTCGCAAGGCGTTCCTCCCCCTCCTCTTCGCCGCGCTCGACCGTCATGTACTCCCTCCAGAAGGTCAGAGAAAGATTCCCCACGGTGGCCGAGCCCGAGTCGATTCCGCCCGCCGTAAACCTGTCCACCGCGTCGACCCTGCCCCTGTACAGCACCTCACCGTTCAGTATCGACAGGACGGCCTCGACCACGGCTTCGCCTCCATCCATGCGAGCCTGTTTTATCGCCTGCCCCAGTGAGATGGCCAGCTTTATCGCTCCCGGTGCTGCGTTCTTCAGCAGGTACTCTGCCTTCACCGGGTTTCTGGAGACCGCGAGGACTCCGCCCGCAGCGCAGGCGACATGGCGCATCGATGCACAGACGGTCTTGATGCCGCCGCGCAACACTCCCTCGATGTAGCTCCCCTGCTCCGGGTCGCCACCGGCGAAAGCCTGCATTCCATTATATTCCGATATCTGGTGCAAACCCATTGAGCCCATCTCCGGCGTGGGGTGAGCGCGCCCGTTGCAGGGGGCGTCGACTAGAGGCAGTCCCAGGACGGATGCCTCAAGCCATCCGTTCACAATGCCTCCACCGCCGCTCTCGTTGGGAGTGAGGGCAGCAGGTCGCTCCAGGCCGTTCTCGAGCAGGATCTCCAGGCTCCTGACGTGCGCCCTTGGGCTGAGAAACGGGGCCCTGCTGCGGTGGGGACAGGTCACTGTCGCGCATGTCACCACCATCCCATCGGGTGGAAGGTCCTCTATGTCCAGAAGCACAGGAGGGTTGACCTTCAAGGCCAGCTCACCAAGCTCCATAGCCTCCTCTATCTTTGTCCCATCCCCTCCGCCGAGGACGGACGCGCCGAGAAGAGCCTCCTCAAGCAGATCCTTGTTCAGCTGCATCTTCGTCATTTCTATTCCCCTTTCAGATCAGTCCAGAAGGCGTACCAGGATGATGTGGACGAGCCTGGACTCCTCGTCGTGATCGACCGACACGTGGTCGGTCATGATGCCGACGAGATAGATCTCCTGTCCTGTGCTGATCTCGCCGGAGAGAGACCAGAAGTACTCCTCGCTCTCCTCTGCGCGCGGCATCCGCAGAAGACGCGTCATCTCCTTTATCTTGCTGGTCTGGTTGCCCGTGTAGTCCGTGTCTATGACTATCTCGTACTTCTCCTCGCTCCTAGCGACGTGCGACTTGAAGCAGCTCGCCCCCATAGCGAAGAAGAAGTTCATCATCTCGCTGACTATGCGCGAGACGACGAGCCTTTCGTACTTCATCTCTCGCGTCTCCCCCTCCCTCTGAGCGCCTCGAACAGGGGCACCAGCATACCCGCGACCAGTCCCCCTGCAAAGCCGTTATTATAAAGGTTGAAACCCGCGTGCAGCACTCCGACGTACTGGACAACGGAGGCGTGGATATACCCTGCCAGCATCCCCGCCTTCCAGCCAAACTCCCCCGATATCGGCGCAAGCGTGGTTCCGAACAGAGCCGCGAGCTGCGCCTGAGGATCCGACAGGCTCCAGTCCTTGAAGATGCTGCCTATCATGACCCCCGCCATGACCGGCAGGATAGTCCGGGGCGTCTTTCCCATCGCACTGAAGCCCACCACTGTCAGAACGCCGCCCAAGGTAGGGCCGTTGATGTCCCCGAAGAAGAGCAGGTAGAGAGTGACTATCAGCCCGTTAATGCCCATATTGATCAGGGTCAGAGGAAAGTCGAATATGTCCACGAAGTCCGCCAGCAGTCGTCCCGGATGGCTCCACATGTCGTAAAGGCCATTGAAAGAGCGATGGTTAAGGAAGGTCCCGACAAGTATCAACAGCAGGAACACCTCCAGAAGCAGCGGTGAGAGAATAGCGTTCGCCCCGGTGGACCAAAGTACCCTCGCCTCCGCGACGAACCCGTGCGACCGCAGCAACGACACCAGGATAGTGCCGATCATACCGGCGGAGAAGCCCACGTTGTAGAGATTATACCCCTTGTGAACAGAGAGAAAGGCAGGGACGAGCGATGGAAGCAGAAAACCGGCGGATAGACCTGCGGCGGCCCCCGCGACGTACTTGAATGGAGAGGGGAGGTATGCGCCGAACATCAGCTGGCTCACCAGCGGAGAGAGGGCTGTTCCAAAAAAAGCGATGTAGATGAACTTGAGGAAAGATTCCCTTTGGTGTCTGGCGTAGAGCCAGACTCCCGCCAGGATGAACCACACATTGAATATGTTCTTGCCGAAGAACGCGAACCCGGCGACTGTGAATATGGACGCTATGGAGATGCCCCTTATTCGCACCCTGTAGTAGACGAGTATCGTCGTAAAGAGCAGCACGAGTATGCCGCTGTTCAGGAAAGCGGCTCCGCGGCCGCCGACGTAGAAGTAGTCGGATATCAGATAGTCGGGCTCGACGATTATCTGCAAAAGCCCCGACAGCGCGGTATTCGGAGGGGAGTGGTGAAAACCGACCGAACATAGAGTGACACCGAAGAGGTAGAGAAAAAGCCTTTTCCCGCCGTCGCCTACCAGAAAGCGCTCGGCGCCGAGTTTCCCCGAATGTTCTCCCATTACGGGCTCTCCTCATAAGCACCCGGGTAACCTCCCGGCGGATGTGTCACGGTAAAAACCATCCCGAACCCCCCTTGGGCCGCCCTTTTCAGGGCCGCCGTTTCTGAAATATATTGTCTCCTGTTATCTTTAAATAAAGGAATGTTCACTCTGTATTATACTCAATCCGCCGGTGCGCCGCACCCACCCTCAAGGGAAATTTGCAGCAATGCCTCCGACGACCTCAACTCTCTGAACTCGCGCCTAAGAAACCAGGCTCCGGCAATGGCCCCTCCAAGATCCGACAGAGGCATGGAGAGCCACACCCCGTCTATTCCCAGTATCGGCGGAAGCAGGAAGAGCGGCAGAAGGATGAAGAAGAAGTGCCTCGACAGGGTCAGGAAGATCCCTATCCGCGCCTTGCCTATCGCCTGGAAGGTATGCGACGCCACGAGGCTGACCGAGGCTAGGATTATGCCGCAGTAGGCCAGCCTCATTCCCCTCGTCCCCATCGCCAGCAGCTCGGCGTTGTCGGAGTTGAACAGGCGTATCATGTGGTCGGGGACCAGCATGACCAGTGCGAAGCTCATCGTGAAGAAGAGGGCACCGATCTTTATAGCCGCCATGACGGAGCGTATCACACGGTCGTAGTTCTTCGCGCCGTAGTTGTAGCTTATTATCGGCTGCACGCCGCCGGCCAGGCCGAGCACCGGCAGGAAGAAGAGGCTGTCCAGGCTGAAGAAGATGCCCATGGCCGCTATTGCCAGATCCCCGCCGTAGAGGCGAAGAGTCCGGTTGAAGACGATCAGTACATAGGTGAAGCTGACCTCGGTCAGAGCAGGGGCCGCACCCACTGCGAGGATCCTGCGAACCACGGGCCACTCGAGTGCGAGGTTCTTCAGGCGAAAACGGAGGGTTCCCATTCTGCGCACGTAGTACATCACGGCCCATGCGGCAGAGATAACCTGCGATATCAGAGTGGCGATCGCCGCGCCGGCCACTCCCATGTCTAGGACGAGGATGAAGTACGCATCCAGCACCACGTTCGCCCCGGCACCGATGATAAGAGTGAACATCGCGTAGCGCGGGTTGC
>JBAYOX010000008.1:0-17654 GCA_041678025.1 Aminobacteriaceae bacterium | reverse complement strand
TATCTTCTGCTGTCAGGAAAATAGATTGCTCCGGCGAGACTGAACCTGGTAGGCGGCCTGAATCTACGGGTATTCCAATGTTATATGTGCGGCTTAATCAGACTTGAAAGCGCAACATGAAGGATTTAACGCTCATTAATCTGTCCTTGCGTGTCTTTAACTGCACTTCACGGGTGGAGAAGTGAAACGGAGATGTGCGGATAAACTCGGATAGGTCAGGATAGAACAATGTCTTCGTACTGTAATAACCGGGATAAATTCGGGCTATTTATGAAAACGCCGGGCATTGGGGTCTATAATGTATAGGTTCGCGACTGAAAGACGTCGCGTTCGCTGTCCCTGTAGCGCCGGTTGATAATCTTTATGATTCCTATGGCATGACAGGAAATAGCAATGGCTAAAACTCTTCAAAGCCGGGAGTGTATGAGTTTGAAGGTAAAAGAATGGCTTCTCGCCTGTCTCTTCGCAGTCCTCACGATAGTAGGTGCCTTTATTAGGATACCTTTGCCCGTTGTTCCCATGACGCTGCAGGTGCTGATCGTGCTTCTTTCGGGATTTGTGTTGGGCGCACGCTACGGTATGTTGTCTCAGGTAATCTACCTGTTACTGGGCCTCTCCGGACTACCGGTCTTCAGCGGGGGAGGGGGGATCGGGTATATTATGTCTCCGACCTTCGGGTATCTGCTTTCATATCCGGTAGCCGCCTATGTTGTAGGAGTAGTGAACCGGAAAGAAGTCGTTACGGTATTATGGTATTCCGTGGCTTCGTTTGCGGGATTGACCGTAATCTACACGATCGGCGCGTCGGCGCTCTATTTTAACCTGCGCTTTTTAACGAATAATAGTATCGATTGTTACCAGGTTCTAAAACTGGGCGTTTTTCCCTTTGTCGCTATTGATGCTCTAAAGGCGTTGGGCGCTGCTTTGCTAGCGAAAAAGCTGTTGCCCCTGCTTGGAAGAGGGTAGTGAAGCGCGAACTATGCCGAAAAGAGGCGACGAAGAGCGTGATCTATCCTGACCATATATTAGCTTTTATTCATGCTGGCGTAGTTCTGCTATTATAAACTCTGAGGATTGCGCAAAAAGCCTGTGTCATCCACTGCCCGCATGCGGACAATAGTGATACTATTTCCTGGGAAATAACTTGAGCTGTGCTTTGCTGATTAGTTTTTCGCTGCCCGTGAACTGTTTGACGCCGGGCGCTTCGATTGTAGTCTGACTTGGTGCGGAGTTGGGGCTATGAAGTCGTCTTTGTGCTAAGTTACAACTAAGCCTTTCCCATCTCTTTGAGAAGGGGTGTTTATTATGATGGTCTGCAGGCCGAAAGAGGGGAAAAAGTGGAGTTTTTAGTCACTCTTTTAATAGCCGCGCTTCTAATACGGCTTTTTAAAATGTATTATGCCCCCTCCAAGAATGGTACGTCGTTTTTTGTTCCGAGAGATGCTACCTCTCTCTCAGAGGTCCCTCGCAACGTGGCCAGCATGTGGGTGTCCCCTGGACGGGCCTTTATCAGCAGAGGATTCGAGATCAAGGATGGCATGGTTTATATCGGCTCCAGAATGAGGGATTTTACTGGTGCAAACGATGCATGTCTTATTGACCCATCTCTGCCTGCTACCCTGGATGAATCGCAGTTCGAGCCGATAAAAGAGGCCATGCCGCGTTATGAGACCCTCACTCCCGGGCAGAGGGCAGGTTATCTTAACTGGCTTGCGCGGGGGCGTAGCGGGCCAGCAGAGGTGGCTTGGCTGTTCTTGTTCTTCTATGGGGTAGAGCGAAGGATGTTCGTTGATGCTTCCAGAGGTACAGTTCCTAAGCAGGAGCGCGATGCGCTTGTCAACGAGGTGATAAGGCTCTCCAATGTCTACTGTGATCATCGCTCTTTCCGAGGTTATTGCAAGAACCTGCTGGCTACGTCCTGGGCGCAAAAAGGGTTTTACACCGATGTCCCGGATTATGTGGACTTTACGGACCGTTTTTGTGCTAACTCTTTTAATTCAGTCTTCGCCCTTTTCGTGTCGCGAGGACAGCCGATACCGGGCGAGGTCGCTCTGCAGTGGCTATTTCTTCATCCGGAGTATGTGCCCGGCACGGTGTTAAGGCGCGCCCCTGAAATTTTCGAGGTGCAGTTTCTCAGGGCTTATCGAGAGCGGTTCGGAGAGGGTGTCTTCATTCATAATAATCGCACACCGCTCGGCATAATCTACAAGGGGGCGAATCCGTCGTTCGGAAACGGAGTGAAAGTATCGATATCGTCGCTTCCGGATCCCTTCCTTCTCGCCACTCCCTTAAAGAGTATTCGCGCCCTCGGGGAGGAGTGCGTAGCCGCGATGAAGGACGACCAGTCTCTCGATCTCAGGTGCCCGCGAAGGGGAGGTGGGGGGCAGGACCTTCTTGATTCGCTCGATGATACGCACAGGGAGTTCATGGCCTGTCTGGCCGCAAAGCCCCTTTGGCCGAGAAGGGAGGTCCTTGCCATCTGCAACTCTCTCTCCATACTTCCCGATCCCTCTATCGAGCTGTTGAACTCGTGGGCGTCTGTAAACGGCGGTATCCCTCTTGTAGAGGATGGCGACCCTCTTTTTGTCGACGTATCCCTACTTGGGGAGATGCTCGTCAGAGAGGACTTGTGAAGGGTCGTAGTTCCACAGATTGATTACGGCATATGATCGCCACGGTCTCCAAGACTCTCCCAGTGCGAGGATTTCTCTGTTGGTCATCCCCTCGAGCGCTTTTTTCACTCCGAAATCGGTGTGCGGGAAGGCGTCCGGCAAGCCGAACACTCTCATGCCAAGGCAGTGGGCCGTCCAAGGGCCGACACCTGGCAGATCCAGCAGTTTTTTCTCCTCCTCCTCAAAGCGGGCGCTTCTGCAGAGTCGAATAGTCCCGTTCGTGACACCCTCGGCTATGGCGCGGATGGATCGTGACCTCGTTCCAGTTACCCCGAGGGCTCCAAGCCGATCTCCTATTGAATCGGACATCTCAAGAAAAGTATCCGGCTGCGGGAAGGTACGCTCCAGGCCGCCCTCATTGCTGTCAATGCGGTCCCCGAACGATTCCACTATCCTGGTGGCAAGTGTTCGCGCCGCCTTCACGGTTATCTGCTGCCCGAGGACGGTTCGCACCGCTGTCTCGAACGAGTCGAAACAGCCGGGTGCGCGCGCTCCGGGGACGCAGAGCCCCTCTTTCAGATCGTTCATCACCGACAGCTTCTCGTAGATATGCGCGGGATCGCAGTCCGTGTCGAAGAGCCCGCGAACGCGAGAGATCACTCTGGGTATGACCGGCAGAAGGGACGAGGATACTGTCACTTTCAACCTGCTGTTGGTAGGCTCATCTTTCACAGATATCCAGCCGGTGTAGTCCGTCTCGCCTCTTCGGAAAAGAACTGTTCTCCTGTACTCTCCGTCCAAAGCGCTCTCGACGCCCGGCATGGCCCTGTCCAACAGGAACCTGTATATCCAGTCCCATCTGTATGGAGGGCGGTAGCGAAGATAGAGAGTGATACGCTCTCCGTTCGCCGGAGAGAGAGTCTTTTCTTGAAAGAAGGAGCTCCGGTTTTGAACGTAGCTGTCTGCGGAAAGGCCGAAGGCCTCTTCAAAGTCGCGATCTAATTCAGCCTCGGTTAACCTCAGTCTGAACAGGGCATCGCGGATGCATCCGTCCTCGAAGCAGGCCTCCTCGAAGATTATGGCTGCTCTTCTTGCGATGTCATGCCCTGAGTTAGCGGTCAAACCGGGTTCAAACTCTGTAACCCTCACGCCCTCATTCCCCCGTGGGTGAAGCGCCCTCCTGCAATGGTGCAGAGCACTCCGGCCTTGAGTATCTCGGCTCCCGCCAGGTCGCTTATGTCCCTGTCGAGCACCGTGATGTCCGCCAGACACCCTTCCTGAATGAGCCCCGCTTCTTTAACGCCGACAGCCCTGTAGGGGTTCTCGGTCAGCATGGGCAGGGCCTCCTCAAGAGAGAGCCTCTCCTCAGGGGCGAACGTCATCGTTGAATCCTTGCACGGTCTCTCCATCAACGCCCACAGTGTGTGGAGCGGGTTGGCCGATTCGACGGGTACGTCGCTCGACGCTGAGACGGGGCCGCACTCATCCATTATAGAGCGCCATCTGTATGCCCAGGGCATTCTGTCGGGGCCTAGCCGCGGCGGGGCCATGGCGCTGTCGCTCGGTACGAACGACGGCTGAATATCGCAGAAGACGCCAAGCTCGGCCAGGCGTCTTCGCTGTTCCGGACGGCAGACCACCAGGTGGTTGATTCTGTCTCTTAGCTTCGCCGGGCCAAAATCTTTATCAATCTCGGCGATGGATTCCAGCGCCTGATCCAGCGCACGGTCACCTATAGCATGAATCAGGGTCTGGACACCTCTTTCGCGAGCCGTCCGAAGCATCTCCTTCACCTGTTCGTCCGTCCAGTTGAGTCGACCGCTCTCGCAGGGAGAGTCGGAGTACGGCGACGAGAGGGCGGCTGTTCGTCCTCCGAGGCTGCCGTCCAGAAAGATCTTCAGCCCCTGATAACAGATCCAGCCGTCCCCAAACCCAGAGGGCATCGAGGGGTAGGAGTGTGAATCGTGGTAGCTGAAAACGCGCACCGGCAGGTCGCCGCTCTTTCGTAGTTCGTCATAGAGCGACAGATCCTCCTCCATTCCGTAATCGTCAGCGCCGCAAGGGTGGACACAGGTGACACCAAGGGATGCCAGTTCGGCGCAAGCCATTGTCAGCGCTATTCGGAGGGACTCGCGAGAAAAGACGCTTCTCTCCATTGCACGAAGAGTGTGTATGGCCTCCCTCTCCTCGAGAACTCCGTCGGCGCTCTCGGTGCCGGTGAGCTCCAGCGCCCTGCTGTTGGCGATGTTGACATGGGTACAAACCCTCTGAAGAAGAATCGGATTGGCCAAGCCCAGGGAGTCGAGGTCGCTCTTATGAATAGATCTGTGTCCCCGCCACAAAGTCTCATTGTAGTTCCAGCCGCGGATCCAGCGATCCGGAGGGGTACTCCGGGCCTCCTCTCGGACCATTTCGAGCAGCTCGGCCAGTGATTCCGCGCTACCGAGATCAAGCAGGCTCCTCTGCTTCGCCCATGTGGTCAGGTGGAGGTGAGCGTCTGTGAAGCCTGGCAGGACCGCCTCCCCCGCCAGGCGAAACTCCGGTACGCCCGAGGGCGTGCCTGCGAGCACCGGTCCTTCTGGGCCAACCGCTGTAATCCTGTCATCATCTATGCGAATCGTCTGACCGTGTGCGAAGAAGCTCCCGGTCCAGACCGTTCCCCCCGTTATTACAAGACTGTTCATGAACACTCTCCATAAAAATAAGATAGTTGCTCCGCGCTCATTATAACCGAATCGTTTACTCTTTCTTGAGAAGAACAGGCGGACTCAATCTTCGTGGTAGAATCAGGCCGACGAGGACGGGATGAAAAATCGCCCGTCGGAAGAGGGGGAAGAAGAGATGAAAGAAGCTCTAAAGATCGATTGCATCGCTGGATATGCGACCATTACAAGGGAACCGGCCGCCAGCGCGTCCCTTTTCAGGGATGTCTTGGGGCTTCCACTGGAGGGGGACGAGGACTACATCTACATGCAGGACTTCCCCGTAGCGGGGCACTTCGGAGTCTGGTCTCTGTCCATGGCCGCCCGCTCCTGCTTCGGAAAGGACGAATGGCCGTCCGACATCCCGTCACCGACTTCCACAGTGGAGTTCGAGCTTCAGGACGAGCAGGCCCTGAAAGACGCTGTGTGTTACATGAAGGAGAAGGGGTATTCGTTCATACACGAGGCCAGGACGGAGCCGTGGGGGCAGAGCGTAGCGAGGTTCATGAGCCCCGAGGGAGTGCTGGTAGGGCTGAGCTACGCCCCGTGGCTACACGAAGAAAAATAAAGCGAGGCATTTGATTATTATGAAGGCAGGCGCTGATTATGTTCGATGTGAAGAAAGAGCTTGATGATCTGCCGGACCTCCTTGAACAGACGACCGGGCTTGCTACCGAGTGGCTTGCACGTCTGCCCTCGAGAAGGGCGGGGCCCGCTGCATCGGCCAGCGAGCTGAGGGCGGCTCTGGGGCGGGTGCTAGGCGATTATGGTGTGCCGTCGGGCGATGTGGTTCGCGATTTCGCTCGCTCCGTGGAGCCCGGCCTTGTCGCATCGCCGGGGGCACGATACTTCGGCTTCGTCATAGGAGGCTCGCTTCCCGCAGGGTTAGCCGCCGACTGGCTCGCGTCCGCATGGGACCAGAACGGCTTCCTCTACGCCTCATCTCCCGCCGTCGCAGTGACGGAGGAGATAGTGGCGTCATGGGTGCTCGACCTGTTAGGGCTGCCCTGTGACGCCTCGGTCGGCTTCGTCACCGGCTGTCAGATGGCTAACTTCACCGCGCTCGCCGCAGCAAGGCACGAGGTGCTGAGGCGCGTCGGGTGGGACGTCGAGGCAGACGGCCTCGCCGGAGCTCCGCGAATAACGCTCGTCGCCGGAGAGGAGGCGCACGCCACCCTGTTCGTGGCTCTCCGAATGCTGGGTCTGGGTGAGAAGAACACAATTCTCGTCCCGGCAGACGAGCAGGGGCGTATGTCGCCAAAGGCCCTGAGGGAGGCCCTGAGAGACGTTTCAGGCCCGCTCATACTCTCCCTTCAGGCGGGCAATCTGAACACGGGTTCGTTCGACCCGTGCGGTGAGCTTATCCCCATTGCGAGGGAGAAGGGGGCCTGGGTGCACGTTGACGGAGCCTTCGGCCTGTGGGGCGTACTGCTGCCGGAGCTCGCCCGCCACACCACGGGGCTCGAGCTCGCGGACTCGTGGGCTACCGACGCCCATAAGTGGCTTAACGTCCCGTACGACTCGGGCATCGTCATGGTCCGCAATGCAGGGGCGCACAGGAGGGCCATGATGGTGAGGGCACCTCTTCTGTCGCAGGGCGATGATGTTCGCGACCCTTCGAACTGGGTCCCGGAGTCGTCGAGAAGAGGGAGGGTCTTCCCTCTGTACTGCGCCCTCAGGTCTCTGGGGAGGGAAGGCCTTCGCGATATGGTCGCCCGCAACTGTGCCCAGGCGCGTCTGTTCGCGTCATTGCTGGGGGAAGACCCAAGGATCAAGATACTCAACGACGTCGTTCTGAACCAGGTTCTCGTGGCGTTTATCCCGGACGAGGGGCTGGACAGGGATGAGTTCACAAGGCGTGTCATAGCTGCTGTACAGCGAGAGGGGACGTGCTGGGCAGGCGGCAACGTCTGGAAGGGGCGCGCTGTAATGCGCATCTCCGTCTCGAACTGGTCGACCTCGGAAGATGACATCCGCCTCTCGGCGGCAGCAATCCGCCGCGTGCTGTGCGATGAGCTCGACCGCCCGGAGCGATAGCGTAGCATCCCGTCCGGAGGGCGGGAAGGGTCTTATATTATCCTTTAACGATGGTCAAAAATACGCTCGAACCTGCTACCTCCTCGACCGTGTAAGCGTATCCGGAGGACTTGCCCAGCCGCTCCATATCCTCAAAGTCGAAGGTCGTGGCGGTGAAGCCGTCCTTGCAGACGATCCGCCCGTTTCCCGTTTTCTCCATATCGATCTCGCCGAGCAGCCCCTTGTCAGCCTGCTCCTGAAACCAGGCCAGGCGGTACTGCCAGAAGTTCGGGCTGTAGCTGCTGAAATAAGCCTTCCCACCGGGCACGAGCAGGCGCATCGACTGGGCGATCAGGTTCTCAGGGTCACCCTTCATCGCCGATAGCCCATTCTGCAGGCAGAGCAGGACGTCAAACGTCCGGTCGAATGAGGGCGAATGAGCATCCATAGCCAGGATGGTGCAGTTGGAAAGGCCCTTCAGGTACTCCCTGCCCAGCTCGACCGAGCGCTCCGACAGGTCTACCCCTGTGATGCTCTTCAGAGAGGGGGCGAGCTCTTTCATGATTCTACCGTATCCAGCGCCGAGCTCCAGGGCTTCCTCGTCCCCCCGCAGCTGCGAGCGTACGAACTCGATCTCCGACCGGAGGTAGTCGCGCACCTGAGGTATGGCCGTGTCGTAAGCCTGAAACAGCATGTTCGCATTAAGTTTTTCCGAGTAGTAATCCTTGCCCATTGCTTAAAACCCTCCCTGCGATATATTATACGTTCCAATTCTATCACTTGCCCATGTACTCAACTTGGAGTATCCTCGTGACAAGTCGGTAGTAAAAACATGCGCCAAACTTAGGAGGTCGTTGGAGTATGCTTAAACACACGAAAATATCCGATCCCGAGCTGTACGGCATTGTAACCGAGGAGCTGGACCGGCAGGAGAGGAATATCGAGATGATCGCCTCGGAGAGCACCGAGAGCGAGGAATTGCTGGAGCTTTCAGGGTGCGTCTTTGCCAACAAGACCACGGAGGGCTACCCGGGGGCGCGCTTTCAGGCGGGTTCACAGATAGCGGACAAGATGGAGCGGCTGGGCATAGAGCGGGCGAAGGCCCTGTACGGTGCCGATCACGCGAATTTGCAGCCTTACTCGGGTTCCACGGCCAACTACAGCGTTTACGCGGCCGTTCTGAAGCCGGGGGACAGCGTGCTGGGCATGAGGCTCGACCACGGAGGACATCTGACGCACGGTTCGCCGGCGAACTTCATGAGCAAGTTCTACAGCTTCGCATCCTACGGGCTGAACGAGCAGACAGAACAGATCGACTACGACGAGCTTGAGAAGCTTGCCGGGGAGCGCAAGCCCAGGCTGATAATAGCTGGGGGCAGCGCCTATCCGCGCCTGATCGATTACGAGCGTATCGCGAGCATCGCACGTTCCGTCGGCGGTCTGCTTATGGTGGATATGGCGCACGTCGCAGGGCTCGTCGCGGCGAAGGTCATACCCAGCCCCGTGCCTCACGCCGACTTTGTCACGTCCTCTACGACCAAGACCCTGTGCGGGCCGCGCGGCGGCATGGTCCTCTGCAAGTCGGAGCATGCGAAGGCGCTCGATAAGGGAGTCTTCCCCGGCGCGATCAGTTCCATCCACCTGAACATCATGGCCGCGAAGACGTGGCTCTTCAAGCACGCTGCTTCCGAAGCGTTCAAGCAGGTCATGCTCCAGGTCGTCGCCAACGCGAAGACGCTGGCTGAAGAGCTGGCCGGACACGGCTTTCGCGTTATCAGCGGCGGAACGGACAATCACATCGTGCTGCTCGACCTGAGGCCCAAGGGCATCACGGGAAAGCTCTTCCAGGACGCGCTGGAGTACGTCGGAATCACCATCAACAAGAACATGATACCGTCGGACCCTGAGAAGCCCTCGGTGACCAGCGGCGTGCGCATAGGGACTACATCTGTGTCGCAGCGTGGGCTGAAGGCGAATGAGATAAAGAGGATCGCGGCCATCATGAACCGGGTCGCGGGAGCCCCGGAGGACGCCGCCCTCCTCGACGAATGCAGGAGGGAGGCCCTGGAGCTGATAGCGGCCTTTCCGCTCTACCCGAAGGGGCCACTGAACGTGGAGGTAGAGTAGTGTCATGAAAGAAAACGAGTTCGGGTTCGTCGAGGATCCCAGGTACAGAGAGTGCGAGCGTGAGGCTCTGTATGGGATACTCCTCGGGGTGATAAACCTTGCGGTGTGGGCGATAGGTGGGTACTGGCTGGGAGGCGGTTCTGCTGAGGATTACTCATACATCATGGGCTTTCCGACGTGGTTCTTCGTCTCGTGCGTCGCCAATTCTGCCCTCGCCATCGTGGGCACCATTTATATCGTCAAGAGAAGGATGCGAGATATGCCTCTGGGGCCGATGACGGAGGAGGAGGCTGCGGAGTACGTGCTGGCCGGGAGGAGAAGGTCGTGAGCGGGCTCCGCTGGGCTACTCTTCTGCCGATCGCGGCCTACTTCGCTGCGATGTACGTGATAGGCTTTTACGCAATGAGGCTGACGAACAGGGCAAGCCTCGACAAGGGCGGGTGCGGCTCCACCTATATGGAGGAGTATATGACAGGGGGGCGCGCCTCCGGCGGTTTCGTGCTGGCGATGACCCTAGTGGCCACCTACCTCAGTGCCGGCAGCTTCATAGGCGGGCCGGGCACGGCTTACACCCACGGTCTGGCCTGGGTCTTCCTCGCCATGGCGCAGATACCGACTGGCTACTACACTCTTATGGTCCTTGGGAAGAAGTTCGCGATCGTCTCGCGTAAGACGGGGGCCAACTCGATAAGCGACTTTCTGCGCGCCCGATACAACAGCGGCGCTGTTCTGATAATCGCCTCGCTCTCGATAATCTGCTTTCTGATAGCGGCGATGTCCGCGCAGCTCATCGGCGCAGCTCGCCTGCTACAGGGCTCCACCGGGCTCGACTACAGAAGCGCGCTGATCTTCTTCGCTGTGACGGTCGTGGTTCACACGGCGATCGGCGGCTTCAGGGGCGTAGTGTTCAACGATACGCTGCAGGGAGTTGTCATGACTCTGTCGACCCTTGCTCTGTTCGCTGCCGTCCTGAGCAGGGGTGGAGGGGTTGCCAGCATAGTCCAGCAGATGAAGGCCCTCGATCCGGGAATGATAACCCCTTACGGAGTGCAGGAGGGGTTCATGAGCGTGCCGTGGGTGTCGAGCTTCTGGGTGTTGGTAGGGTTTGCGGTGGTGGGCATTCCGGCGGTCGCTCAGCGTGCCATGAGCTACAGGGACTCGAAGAGCCTGCACTCGGGGATCATCTACGGTGCGGTCGTCTCCATAGTGATGCTTCTGGGGATGCACCTGGCCGGTGCGTTCGGCTCCGTGCTGGTATCGGATATCTCCTCCGGCGACCTCGTAATTCCCACTCTGATCACGACCCTGTTCCACCCGGTAGTCGCAGGGCTCGTCCTGGCTGGCCCGCTGGCGGCCGTCATGTCCACGGTTGACTCTCAGCTTCTGGTCGTGGTGGCGGCAATAGTGAACGACCTGCTGGTCAACTACGTCAACCCCGGACTGAAGACCAACCTCCGCGCCCTTCGCCGAATAACGGTTGGCACATGTCTGGCAGTAGGCGCAGTAACAGTGGCGCTCGCCTTCGACCCTCCGGAGCTGATGGTATGGCTTAACCTGTTTGCGACCGCCGGGCTTCTCTCCACCTTCCTGTGGCCGACAATACTGGGACTCTACTGGAAGGGCGCCAACGCCCCCGGTGCTCTGGCGGGAATGGCTGCGGGAATAGGGACTTATCTGTACTTCAACTACCTGATGCCGAGGCCGCTCGGGCTGCACCCGATAGTGCCGTCGCTGGTCCTATCGCTGGCGGCGTTCGTAGTGGTGGCTAAGATGACCAAAAAACCCTCTAGGGAGATCATACGTCTCTTCTGGGGGCTTTAACAGCGTAGCGAGTGGGCGGGGGCGACGGGGCCTCCGCCTTTTTTACTCCCCCTCGCAGTGCTGCAGAGGGGCATATTCGGCGCCTGTCAGTTTTTTCAGGTCGTCCGGGGAGAGCTCCATATCCAGCCCCCTGCGCCCGGCGCTGACGAAGATAGTGGACAGGGCTTCGGCGCTGGAGTCAATAAAGGTCCGCAACCGTCTCTTCTGCCCCAGAGGGCTCACTCCGCCGATGACATAGCCGGTGCTTCTCTCGACCTCCGCCCTCGTAGCCATAGCGGCCTTCTTTGACCCGGCCGCCTTTGCTATCAGCTTCATGCCGAGGGTGGAGTCGACCGGAATTATCCCCACGGCCAGCTCGTTGCCGTCGAGAGACACGACCAGTGTCTTGAAGACCTGTGCGGGCGGCACGCCGAGCTTCTCCGCCGCCTCCATCCCGTACGACTCGCTCGACGGGTCGTGCTCGTACTCGTGAAGCGTGTGCTTAATCCGCGCCCTCTTTGCCGCGACTATTCCCGGCGTCATGAACACCCTCTCCTCCTGACAATCATCCGTCGAGGCTGCCTGTGCCGCCCCGCTCCAGAAAGCCCGCCAGCACCGCTGCGTGGTTGATCGCCCTGTCTCGTGCGGCGTAGACCAGTGTGACGTCGGTCTTTCGCAGATGTTCGCGGATAATGTCCACCGCGCTGTTGGCCTCCAGCTCCTTCGTGTAGAGGGAGCGGAATTCGTCCCACTTCGCCGGGTCGTGGTTGAAGAACTTGCGCAGGTCCGGGCTGGGCGCGGCGTCCTTCAACCACAGGTCGATCTTTGCCGCCTCCTTTGTGACGCCGCGAGGCCACAGCCGATCCACGAGGATCCTAAAGCCGTCCTCAGGGCCGGGGGCATCATAAACACGCTTCATCAGCAGCTTCATTCTATCTCTCCTCCCCTGTGCGGATTGACTGTCAGACTATTATAACACCACCTCCAGTGCACGGCACATTTCGCACCAGCCGAGCTCCTCGTGATAAAATCATCACAATAGAGCGGTCGTCCTCAACGGTGGGCGCTCGGTTCGGAGCTACTGGCCTCATGCTACCGATGCTCGCTGGAGGCCAGGGTGTTCAGCCACGTCGCTTTGTGAGCGGGATTTGTTCTGCTGTACCGCATTGTATAAAGACTTGTGATAGAGCCTCGAATGCCCTATTATTATATGTGCGATAGGGGACGGGAAAACTCTTTCGGCCGAGGGGGGAGCGTTCATGGATGTGCAGAACAACGAGTGGCAAGTAGTGGTCTTCTTTTTAGGCGAGCAGGAGTTCGCCATAAGCGTGGACAAGACCAGAGAGATACTCAGGTGGCCAGGAAGCCGCCCGATTCCGGATTCGCATCCGGCCATGATCGGTATAACATCCGTTCGCGGGGAGGTAATGCCCCTGGTAGATCTCAGGTCTTATTTCCGCATCGCTCCCAAGGTACCGCTCGAATCGAGCAAGGTAATAATCGCCGAGTTCAACGAGAGCAAGCTCGGCTTTGCCGTGGATGCTGTCGAGCGAATCTACGGAATCGACCCCTCCGAGCTTGATTCAACTTTGACCAACGCGGTGTTGGGCAATTCGATTCTATATGTTATCAAGCGTAAGGATGCCAATGTGCTTATCCCCGACTATGAGGCTATCATTCAGGCGGCTGCGCCAGCTTTCGACATGACGCTTTCTGTCGATGTGAACAAGGTGGCTGAGCTTGCCGCCCCGCTTGGCGACCTGACTCGCTTCCGTATCCTCGTGGCCGAGGACTCCCCGTTGATACGCACCCAGATATGCGATGTGCTGAACCGAGGCGGCTTCACGGGCATCACGCAGGTGGCGGATGGCAAGGAGGCGTGGGACAGGCTGGCGATTAAAAGCGAGCGCTACGATCTGCTGATCACCGACGTCGAGATGCCTCGTCTGGACGGGATAACCCTTGTCAAGCAGGCTCGGGAACACCCGGACCTGGAGCGCATGCCCATCATCATATACTCATCGATAATGGCGCAGGACGTTCGGGTCAAGATCTCAGGCGCAGGCGCGGATGCCCACGTCACAAAACCCGAGCTGCCGAGGATGGTCGAGAAGGTATGCCGTCTTCTCGTGGACAGCAAGCAGAAACAGGTTGCGGTTAAGTAGTTTCCTCAAAACCGAAAGGAGTGGGTTCGATGCGAAAGATCTTCATGTACCTTCTTGTAGTCGCGGCGCTTGTTTATTCCTGTTCTACGGCCTCGGCGGCGACAGTTCTTCGCTTCGCAGGCCAGTTTCCAGAGGAGCACACGTCAACCAGGCTGATGTACCAGATTGCCGACGAGGTAAAGGAGCGGACCGAAGGGCGCGTCGAGATCGAGGTGTTTCCGGACAACGAGCTTGGCGACTACACCCTCGTTTATGAGGAGCTGATACGCGGCTCTCTTGATATGGCCGCCATCACGGCCCCCAGCCAGTTCGACCCCCGCTTGGAGCTAAGTAACATAAACTGTTTCATCAAGAGCTTCGACGAGGCACGGACGGTTTTATCTCCTGACGGATGGCTCTTTCGCAAGATGGACGAGCTTCACTCCGCTCTTGGAGTGAAGCTGCTGGGCTTCCAGTTCGAGGGGTTCATCGGTATTGGAAGCACAAAGCCAGTCAACGAGCCTCTTGACCCGGAGGTCAAGAAGGGCATTCTGCTGCGCATTCCGAACATGGAGGTCTTCAAGCTCGGGGCGGAGGCTATGGGGTACAAGACCATCACCATCCCCTGGGACGAAATTCTCGCATCGCTGATGAATGGATACGCCGAAGGGGTTTATGGCATGACCCCGGCGGCAGCCTGCTCGATACTCGGCGATGTCATCAAGTACTGGTACGACCTGCGCTGTTCCGTGGAGAACCTGAACTACATGATCAGCCTCAAGACATGGGAGGGACTCCAGGAGGAGGACCGCGAGATAATAAAGGACGTCTGCGCTAAGGTAACTGCAGTAAGCGTCTACCTCGCAGAGGAAGATCAGGAGAAGTGTCTTCAGGATATGGCTGAGGCGGGCGTCGAGGTGCTCAAGTACACTCCTGAGGAGCTGGCACCGACGTTCCTGAAGGTAGCCTCTACGTGGGATGCGCTAGCCGAGCGATTCTCGCAGGAGTTGATCGACGAGTTCAAGAAGGAGTACGTCCTGAAGTAGCGCAGGAGAGAACGAAGAAAAAGGAGAGGAAGACGCATAGTCGGCGTTTTCCTCTCCTTCTTTTTGTCCCGGTACGGTTTCTTTAAAACCCCGAAAGCTCCAGCGCGTCCAGCGTAGTAACGACCCCTTCGCACGAATACTGGTTGAGTTCGATGTTCCGTGTCGTGCCCATCGGGGCGATCACGACGAACGTCATCGTAGGCGTCGCGTTCTTGTCTATCCACGTGCCGGAGTTAACGTACACCGCGCTCTTTCCGTCGTGCGTCTCCGAGGGGATGATTCTGGATTCATGAGTGTGGCCGAAGATCACGATACGCTTGTTGGACGTCGGGTTGCGGAAGTACTGCACAACGGCCTGATTGTCCGTTTCAGCCGAAGAAGCCGCCTTGGCGAGCGCGTCCCTGACCGGGATTTTGACGGCGACTCCGTTGAGCTCCTGTCGTTCGTCCCACGTGTCCTGTATTCCTTTGAACAAATTCACATCGATGACGCCCCCCTCCTCCGTCTGGCGGGGTATAAGGTCGCTCATAGCGTAGTCCTGCGTGAAGCCGTCGATGTTGGTCCTGATAATCTTCTCTTCGAAGCCTTCCTTTATCGGCAGCTCGTTCATAAGCGCTTCCCATACCTGCCAGTATAGAAATTCGAGTTCCTGGCTTTCGCCGAGGGAGTTGGGAACGATGGCCGGTCTGATTTCGCCCGGCTCCGGCTTGCCCTCGACGACTGAGAGCGTTGCGATGCGGGTGAAGAAGTACCCCGGAGGCAGGATGGAGCCGGGAGCGATCTCTCTGTTGGAGATGGGATCGGGCGCGCAGAAAAAGTTGTAGCGGTGGCCGTGTTCGATGGCGATCTCGGGGTGCCCGTCCGGAGAGTAGGTCCCGAGTCCTCGGACGTCGCGCGCTTCCACCATTCCGGGGAAAATGGTCTGGATGCTCTCGGAGGTGATCAACAGGTCGTGATTCCCCGGTATGTAGACCACCTTTGTCTTTCCGTCCCGGATGATGTCGTTGAACGAATCGACCACGCCTTTGTTGTTCGCGGCGATGGCCTGAACGAACTCCTTCTGGGTCTTCCCGGCGTACGTGTCCGTGCCGGCGGGGATGAACCACTCGTCGAGTAGGTCGCCAGCGACGACTAGTTCCTTGATATTTGGAGCGAGCCGGACCTTGCGAAGAAAGTCGACGAGCGGGGCGCGGTTCTCCTGAATTTCCGCGTACCGGTCATCCATTCCCAGATGGATATCGCTGATGACGATGATGGCGGAGCGTTCGCCGTTTAGCGCCGGAATGCCGCTCTCGTCAAGGGTGAAAGCATAGTCCGAGGCGAAGCAAAGGGATGCGGCGCACAGCAGCAATAAGAGCAGGAAAATGCTCGCGATACCCGCTTTTCTCATAGTCTCATTCTCTATTCATGCGCGATGCGGACGGACTCTATCTCTCTGGGGAACTTGTTCAGCGCCTCCCCGGTGCCGTCGAGACGCACAGCTACAAGGTTTTCAATTCTGACGCCGAACTTGCCCGGCAGGTAGATGCCCGGCTCTACGCTGAAGACGTTACCCGGCTCCAGCGGCCTGTCGTTGCCCTCGATAATATAGGGGTGCTCATGCACGGCGATGCCGATTCCGTGTCCCACGCGATTGAAGAAGTACTCCCCGTAACCGGCGTCGATTATTACCTTGCGCGCTGCCCTGTCAACGTCCTGCCCGGTCGCGCCGGGGCGAACCGCCGCCTCTCCCGCTGCCTGAGACTCCCGGACTATCTCGTAAACCTTTCTCTGCTCTTCCGTAGGAGTCCCCGTGAAGAAGGTTCGCGTAGTGTCGGAGCAGTAGCTCTTGTGCCGCCCGCCCAGGTCCAGGATAATAACGTCGTTCTCCTCAATGACCCTCCGGCCGCCGCTGTAGTGCGGCATTGAGCAGTTTGGCCCGCTTGCCACGATTGGACTGAATGACGGCTCATCCGCGCCTGCCTCCTCGAAGAACTCGGGTATCTGCTTGGCTATCTGGCGCTCGGTCATCCCGGGGCGTATATAGCCGTGCAACATTCGCACGACCTCGTCGACCAGGCGGGAGGCCTCCCTCATCAGGGCCAGCTCCTCGTCGTCCTTGCGTGAGCGAAGAGGCTCCAGCACCTTCGCGCCGCTCTCCATTCGAAGGTCCATCGTGTCACGGATCGCGAGCATGTCGACCGCGCGCACCCCGTCGTTGAAGGCGATCCTTCCGCCTACGATCCCGAGATGCTCGCACCCCCTCCTGAACGCTCCGGTGAACCCCTCGTGGTCATTCCACTCGGCAAAGTACGGCACGTCTCCGAACGCGTTGACTATCTCTTCTTTATAAAGAAGCGGAGTCATTGCGAAGCATCGCCCGTCCTTCGATACCACCAGTCCCCTGACCCTCTCATCCGGGTGCGTATCCAGCCCCGTAACGTACTCCAGATCCGTCGACGGGCCGAGAAAAATAGCGTCGAGTTTCAAAGATTTGAGTTCACTTGCAAGCCCTGAGAGCCTTTTTTGATTGATCATGTAAATCCCTCCGAAGTTTGAAATCGCTGATGCCATTTTACAGTTTCCCCCGCTCCTTGTCCAAGTGAAAAAGCGGACCGAACGAGGGAGATTATGGCCGCAGAAGTACGTGAATACAGTAACACTCGGCCTTGCTGACGTATTAGGAGGGGAGTTCAACTTGACAAAGACACCCTGAAGCAGTATCTTCAATTTTAAAAGTTACGATTCAAGTTCAGGAAACGGAGGACGATAAATGAGTAAAAAATCGCTGGGTTTTCTGCTGTTGTTGGTAGTAATTGCGGCGTGCGTTTATTATCTTCTCCCACCGAAGACTGTCTCGGTCGCTCCCCCCGTAGCCGACTACAAAGTAGCGATCGTGACGAACACCGTGTCACAGAACGAGGAGGAGTACAGGTCGGCGCAGGAGATGGTCGCGAAATACGGCGACAGGATTGTCCACGTGATGTGGCCGGACAACTTCATGGCCGAGCCGGAGCAGATGGTCAGCGTCATCTCCAAGCTGGCGTACGATAAGGAGATAAAGGCGGTGGTCATCAACCAGGCTGTCCCTGGGACCAACCCGGCGGTCGACAAGCTGCGCGAGGCCCGCAGAGATGTGTTCATCGTCTACGCTTCACCGCAGGAGAACCCCCCTGACGTTGCCGAGAGGGCTCATCTTATTCTTATGCCCAACGAGCTGGAGATGGG
>JBAYOX010000007.1:0-19677 GCA_041678025.1 Aminobacteriaceae bacterium | reverse complement strand
TCCCGTCGGTTATGTCCTCGAACCTCTCTATCTCCGGCGGCGCGTCGTCGCACAATGTCACGGCCACCAGATCTATCCTCCACGGACCATCCCAGAGGCACCGCTCCATGTAAAGGCGTCCGGCGCGGACAAGACGCTTTATCTTCCTTGGGCCGACAGAGTCCTCAGCCCTCTGGATCCATCCGGGCGAACGCGTGCGGACCTCCACCACGACGAGCTCCTCTCCGTCGCGCGCGACGATGTCGAGCTCCCCTCCCCTGAAGGAGACGTTGCGCTCGAGCAGCGTCCATCCCAGTTCGAGCAGATAAGAGGCGGCCACCTCCTCTCCCCGGATGCCCGTCTGAAGGTGTTCAGCCGTCATAGACTCTCTCCCTTGTCAAGTTTGTAGACAAACGCCAGGACCTTCGCGACCGCCTCGTACAGCTCCCCCGGAATCTCCTCTCCGAGCTCGAGCACGAGAAGTGCGCTCACGAGAGCGGCATCCTCGACTACCGGGACATCCGCCTGTCTGGCGATCTCAATTATCTTCTCCGCGATGTACCCCTCTCCGGAGGCGACGAGCTTCGGTGCGTCGTCGGTCTTCTGGTCGTACTGGACGGCGGCCGCCTTGGCTCGCTTCTTCTCCTGGCGGGTCATGCCGTCACATCCAGCCCTCGCCCCGGAGCGCGGGGCCTGCGCACTCCGTGGGTGACTGCCACGTTCTGAAGTACGAGCGGAACGCCCTCCAGCTCCCGCCTCAAATAGCGGGTGCGGCGGTGCAGCTCACCGTAGGCCGACTCCCGCTCCGCCCTGAGTATCACGCTGAGCGACGTCCCGTCCGTCTCCACAAAGCCGGATATCGGCCCGAGCCTGTCCCCTTCCATGTCGAAAGAGACGGACCAGAGGGATTTGTCGCCCCTCTTCGAGGCCCCCGCCGACACCCTGGCGTAAAGCGGGCTGGACTCCTCCCCCGCAGGTAGAAAGGCACCGGCGAGAAGAGAAGGGTCGACTCCGTCGCGCGCCGGGGCCGACAGCAGACCGTGTCCGCGCAGGAAGTTCGCCAGCTCGTCGGAGCCCGCCAACAACGAGCGCACCGCCTTGCGCGGGTCATCACCTCTGGAGAGGCGCGTGCGCAGCTCCTGTCTCACCCTCTTCCACAGGTCCGACGTCTTCTTCTCGTCAAGGGAGAGGTACCATGAGAGAAGCTGTACGTTCGCCTCGGTCATGGGCAACCCTCTGGCCCACAGCTCCGCAAGGGGGGCAAGCTGTCCAGGCTGAGAGCCCATGCCAAGCCAGGCCGTACGTATCGATGCGAGAGCTTTGGAGTCGAGCGAGAGCCCCCGCGACAGCAGCGCACCGGCCACGTCCCTGTCGCCCGCGGACAGTTTGCCCAGCAGGGCGAGCTCCTCCTCTGATAGGCGGAGAACGGGGATCTCGCCGCTTGCGTCCCACACGGCCCGGAATCGCTGGCCTATAAGCATCGGGATGTTCGCTTGAGCCAGCAGCGTCCTCCCCTCCACGTTCACGAGGTACGAGCCCTCTTCACGTGCGGCGAGCACCGTTCCGCTGACAATCGAGCCGTTAGGTATGGAAGGCAGAGGCCTGGCAGCAGGCTGCTGCGGCCTGTCGACGTCTACGCGGGGCTGCTGGGAGTCGGGCAGTTGAGGGCGTATTTGTGGCCCGCTTATGTTGGATATGCTCATAGGGGCGACCTCCATGCGAAACTGTGTCTGTGCACCGGCGACGGGCCGTGAAGAAGGAGCGCAGCTCTGTGCTCCTCCGTCGGATACCCCTTGTTGCGGCCGAGCCCGAACTGAGGGTAGACTGACCCTAGGGCGATCATCGCACGGTCGCGCAAAACCTTGGCGACCACGGAGGCGGCGGCGACCTGGGGGTAGAGCGAGTCTGCCTTCGCGATGCCCCTGACGGGGAATGGAAGGCCAGGCGGTGTGAACGTACCGTCGACGATGACCTCGTCAAACACGGGCGGTAGTTTCAGCAGACTGAGCCTCATCGCCCACAGTGTGGCCTGAAGTATGTTCATCAGGTCTATCCTGCTGTGAGAGGCGGCCTGCGCCCGCCAGAGGACACCGAGGGCGTTCATCCTGCCGAAGAGGAGCTCTCTTCTGCGAGCGGTAAGCTTTTTCGAGTCGGTCAGACCCAGGGCCAGCAACTCCCGCTCCTGCTCCTCTGTAAGCACTACGGAAGCGGCGACAACAGGGCCGCACAGAGGACCCCTCCCCGCCTCGTCCGTTCCGGCAATCCTCGAGCAGTCGCCAGAGATCACAGATTATCCCTCGGCGTCTCCAGCGTCACCCGGCCCAACCTACCAGTCGAGAAGGCGTCGAGAAACCGCTTGGCCGCAGCGGACGCGTCAACCCCCCCGCCCGACACCAGGCAGCCAAGCCGCCTTCCGACCGCCTCCAGCACCTCCTGGTCCGCTAGCTCCTCCGGGGCTGGGGTATTCCATTTCTGTTCGACCATCGCCCAGAGTCCCTTGCGGCGAAGGAAGGAGATCAGGTCGATTGCGGCCTTTTCGATGCCAATTACCTCGGCCTTGCTGCACCCCAGCCACGCCAGTCGCAGGTGCACGGATGCGTCGGCCTTCGGGTCGAGAATGCCAGGGGAGTCCACGGCCAGGATCCCCCTCCCCTTGTACCAGGAGACGCCGCGCGTTATCCCGGGAATACCGCCAACCTTGGCTGACGACTTTCCGACGAGGGCATTCAGAAACATGGACTTACCCACGTTGGGGATGCCGACAACGGCGAGCCTGACCTCCCTGTAGGAGGGGGCAAAGGGGATCAGGTCCTTGCGCAAACGCTCAACCTTCGGCTTCAGCAGGTTCTGCGCCCACGCGCTCACTCCCGACTCGGTAAAATAAGAAAGCCACCGTGCGGTGGCTCGTTCGTCCGCGAGGTCCTGCTTGGAGAGCACGACGGCCACCGGGCAGACTCCGGAAAGATCCTCGATAAGGGGGGAGGACGTCAGCTCCGGCGCCCTCGCATCCCTCACCTCGATGATTATGTCGAGTTTCCCGGCTAGCTCGGCAAGCAGGCGCTTCCCCTTGGCCATGTGGCCGGGATACCAGACGGTGCGGGACATCAGTCCACCGTCCCGATCCTGCTCAGAGGCCAGTAGCGGAGGAAGACCGGGCCGCGGATGTTCTGTTTGGGGACGAAGCCCCAGAAGCGGCTGTCCTGAGAGTTCGGCCTGTTGTCGCCCATTGCGAAGTACATATCGTCAGGTATCCTGACCGGCACCTCGCGAAAGACGGGCCCGACGGCAAGCGAGAAGTTGTCGTGATTCTTGACGTAGTCCTCCTGGATAGGCTGCCCGTCTATATAGACGACGCCGTTTCGCACCTCGAGCATCTCCCCGGGAAGGCCGACAATCCGCTTGACGAAGTCGCGCTTCGGGTCGACCGGGTACTTGAAGACGAAGAGCTGACCCCGTTTCGGGTTTTGGAGGTGATACCAGAATTTGGCCACCAGCACCCTGTCGCCGACCTCAAGGGTCGGGATCATGGATCCGCTGGGGATCCAGAAGGCCTGCACCACGAATGTACGCAGGAGAAGGGCCAGTATCAGAGCCCATATGATTGTCTCTATGGTCTCGCGCCACCAAGGTTTTACCGCCGCCATACAATAACCTCCGTTTCAAAGTGGATGAGCCGGTGCGGAAAATGATGCCGATACTTCCACGCATTCATTTATACCTCTATCGTGCGATAGATTCAATCCTGCGGGCGAGAAAAAGCAAGTGGGGCACCTCCGTCAGGGGGCCGGGGGCGAGTCCGACACGGTGACCCGAGTGAACGGGGAGACTACGATATAGCAGACGTCCGTCTTCGCTCCCGGTCCCGATTCTGCCATCACTACCCTGATGGTCAGTCCGGGCACAATCATATTCCACACGGGAAAATAGTCGCATAGTTGGGACTGTGCTCTATTGTCGCGAAAGAAGGCCTCTCCGCCGCTATCGTACGTCTCCTTGACGTTGAGAGTGTGCCAGTAGACTACCAGCTTTCTCTGGGAGGAGTTCGACGGGATCTTCATCAGGGTGAAGGGCCTGTTGTACAGCAGGGCCTTGTAGAAGATCCTCTGCAGCCATGACGCTGTCCTCTCAGCCTCTTTCCTGACGCTCTCCGGAGTCGGCCCGCCAAATAATAGAGAGCCGACGGAGAGGGAGACTGCACCGTAAAGAACTCCCATTATGCACAGAACGACCAGAAGCTCCGCCAGGGAAAAAGCCGACAGGGGAGCGTCCTTTCGGAGATCCCCTGTCGACGACAAACAAACCCTTTTATTATTTCGCCACAGCCTCATAGCCAAGCCTGAGAACCTTCATGTTGGCATCCTCGAACTTGGCGGGCGACAGAGACTTTACAGCGGCCGACGTGTCCTCTAGCGACGGAGCGCCTACCCCTGCTCCGCTCATCGCACCCATCAGGAGGACGTTCAAAAAGAGGAAGTTCCCCCCCATGTGCTCCTTCAGGATATCGTACCCCTCCAGCGGGAAGAGCGCTATGCGCCGCTCCTCAAGAAACTTCACCAGCTTCTCGTTGCGGAAGACGGCCTTGTCGTGGACGTTGACCACGAAGGCACCGCCCTCTCTCAGGAAATGCAGGTTGCGAATGCCCTCGTTCTGGTCGAACGCAAGGAGGACATCGGCCTCCCCGGCTCTCACCAGCGGGCTTACAAAGTCGCCCGTCTTGAAGTGGCTGATGACGGAGCCACCCCTCTGGGCCATGCCGTGGACCTCGCTGCCCATAACGCGCTGTTTCTGTGCAAGCGCGACAGCTCCAAGCACCTTTCCCGAGAAGAGTATTCCCTGGCCGCCTATACCCACTATGATGTACTGCATCCTACTCAACCTCCCCGGAAGTCGCGCGGATCGCTCCGTGCGGGCATACCGACACGCAAACACCGCACGACACGCAGAACCGTTCGTCTATGTACGCCTTACCCGTCTCCTCGGAGAAGACAAGGCCGGGGCAGTTGAAGAAGTTGATGCAGAACTTGCAGCCTATGCACTTCTCCTGGTCGACCTTGACCGGAATGGACGGCTGTTCGGGACGAAGGAGCATGCACGGGTGCCTGAAGATGAGCACGGCTGGCTCTCCTTTCGACTTCGCGTGCTCCCACGCCTCCTTCACCGCTGCTTTGCCCGCGGCAACGTCGTAAGCCTCGATCGTCCTCACGTAATCGACTCCGCAACCGCGGCACGCGCCCTCGATGTCAACCCGCTTGCCCTCGTCCCCCTTGCGCAGCTTCGTCCCGACGGCAGGATTGGCCTGTCCACCGGTCATTGCCGTGGTCGAGTTGTCGAGGATGGCCAGTACGAACGCATGACGGTTGTAAACGGCGCTGGCAAGCCCTGGCAGCCCCATGTGGAAGAAGGTGGAGTCACCTATCGTAGCGACTATAGGCCTCTCCTCCCCGGCGGCCTTGTGCGCCAGGTAGAGGCCGGAGCTCGCCGTGATGGACGCGCCCATGTCGACTACCGTGTCCACTGCCTTCTGGTTCACCCCGAGCGCGTAGCACCCTATGTCCGACGGGTTAATAGAGTTGGGCAGCGCCTGGCGGATCGAGAAGAAGCTCGCCCTGTGCGGGCACCCGGGGCATAGCATCGGCCTGCGGGGGGTTATCTTCAGCTCCTCCAGCGCCTCCTTCAGAAGCGGATGTGCCGCGGCGACAAGGGAGTCATCGCCCAATGCTTTGGCGAGCAGCCCGGCGACGACCTCGGGGAGAAGCTCCCCTGCGCCCGGGACCACGCCGTTCCAGCGCCCCATGATGCCGGTGCGGTCGGGGAGCTGCATCTCCATCACCGGGTAGGTCTCTTCAAGGAAGAGGACCTTCTCGTGTCGAGCGATGAAGTCGTTCACCATCTTCACGGGCAGCGGGTGAGGCGTGCCAATCTTAAGCACGGACACGTCATCCCGCCCGGCGCCCTTCAGGATATCCATGACGACAGAGAAGGCAGAGCCTGAGGCCACCACGCCAAGGCTTGCCTTGCCCTTCGCAGGGACCTCGTAGTTATACTTTGCGAAATCCGTCTCGAAAGCCTCGCGGATATCCGTCATCTTCTGGTTAAGCTTGGGGTGATTGATCCTCACGAATGCTGGAAGGCACACCCAGCGCGACTGGTCCTTCTCGAACTTCACCTCGCCAGGCTTCAGAGGGGTTATTTTAGCCTCAACGTCCTGACGGCAGTGGTCCACACGCACGCTCGGGCGCAGCATCGTCACTATGCCGAAGCGCTCCGAAAGGTCGAAGGCGTCGAAGACCATCTCCCTGGCCTCCTCGGCCGTCGCGGGGTCGAAGCATGGGACCTTTGCAAACATGGCAAAGTAGCGGCTGTCCTGCTCAGTCTGCGAGCTGTGCGGGCCCGGGTCGTCGGACGACACCAGCAGCAGACCGCCCTTGAGCTGGTAGTGAGCTATGCTCATGAACGGATCCGCCGCGACGTTCAGCCCGACCTGCTTCATAACCGCACAGGCTCTGCCCCCTGTGAAGGAGGCCGCCGCGGCCTCCTCGAAGGCTACCTTTTCGTTGACTCCCCACTCCACCGACATGGGCAAACCCAGCTCGTCGGCGTACTTTGCCACCGCCGGAAGGATCTCCGACGACGGCGTCCCGGGGTAGGCCGTGGCGACAAGACACCCAGCCTCCACAATCCCCCTGGCTATCGCTTCATTTCCAAGAAGTATGGCCCTTGCACTCACTCTACGCGACACCTCCATCATCCCTCAGCGCCTCTATCCACCTGCGCATGGGGTTATTACCACGCAAAATTTTGCCGCCTGCGTCAACAAACGCATGGCGGGTCCACCCTTCGGCGAGAAGCTGCCCGTCCGAAGCCCTCTCTATGCGGCATTTGAAGACGACGCTTCCCGCCCTCAATTCGCCGACCTTAGTGTAAATCGTGATCTCATCCTCGTAGCGTGCGGGGTGCCTGTAGCGGCAGTGCGACTCGACAACGGGAAGCAACACGCCCTCGGCCTCCCAGTCGGCGTAAGACCTGCCGTGAGCCCGACAGAACTCCGACCTGCCGACCTCGAACCAGTAGAGGTAGTTGGCGTAGTATGCGACGCCCATCTGATCTGTATCTCCGTATCGCACTCGAATGGTAAAAGGAACTTCGGAGGACACCGGACACCTCCTGGATAAAATGAAATGCTCTTAGAATCCTGTCTCTTGTTAAATAAAAACCACTTGCTTTGAATTATATACCAAACGCTATTTTTTAAGCAACAATAAAAAACCTACTCGCCGCATTTATTCATGTGTGCGCCCATCAGGCAGATCTCGATGACCGGGTAGCCTTCTTCTGTCAGCGACTCGGCCAGAGGCTTGTTCTCAGCGCCCGGCTGAAAACAGACTACCGGCTTGTTGGATAGTTTTTTAAGGTCGAGGGTTAGATGATCCTGCTTTTCCGCGGAAAGAAAGAGCGCCACAACGTCCACGCTCTCCTGCAACGAGGCCAAGTCCGCCGTGCAGGGCAGGCCAAGGATCTCGGTTCCGGCGTATGCCGGGTTGACTGGGAACAGGGTGAAACCCGCTCCGGAAAGGTAGTTCATCACGCGAAAGACCGGCCTTTCAGCCTTGGGGGACGCCCCCACAATCGCCACTCTGCTGGGGGTGCAGACGAAATGATGCAGGATCTCGTCTCTGGTCAAATCAATCACCTCTCCAAAAGAATCGTTGCCGCACATGCTCCACTATACTTCCAGGATCATTATACCCTAGAAGACCGACCGCAAAGAGGAGGTTTTCAATTCAGTCCGAGAAGAGCAGTCGCAAATTTCTATTTTTTGCGGTTGACATCCAAAACGTTTCGGATTAGACTGCTTGGCAATCCAAAACGTTTTGGGAGGGGTCGATATGCGAGTCACCCTGAAGCACATCGCGGAACGCACTGGAAAGTCCATAACCACAGTCTCTCGCGCGCTCGCCGGGTACGGCGACGTCAGCGAGGAGACCAGGGAGCTGGTGCGGCGCGCGGCGCGCGAGATGAACTACACTCCCAACGCCCTGGCGCGATCGTTGCAGAAGCGTCGCTCCCGGACTATCGGCCTGATCCTTCCCACTGTAGGCCCTCGCTTCTCCGATCCCTTCTTCACCGAATTTTTGACCGGCGTAGGAAACATGGCCGCAGAACGCGGCTACGACCTGCTCCTCCCCGTGCAGTCACCAGGAGAGGGGGAGATGGAGCTGTACCAGCGCAAGGTGAGCGGCGGACAGGTGGACGGATTCGTCGTTGTCCGAACGAGGCGCAGGGATCCGCGGATAGACTGGCTCGTAGAGTCTGCGGTGCCTTTCGTGGCTTTCGGCCGCACAGAGAGCGCGGTCGGCTTTCCCTTCGTCGACGTGGACGGTGTGAAGGGGATGAAACTCGTCGGAGAGCACCTGATCGGGCTCGGCCACAGGCGAATGGTCTTTCTTAGCTCGCCACCGGACCTTCTATTCATGGGGCACAGGCTGGAGGGGCTTCGTCAGGCGATGGCCGAGCACGGCCTGAACCCGGACGAACTGCGAATTGTCAAGGGCGACCTGACTCAAAAGAGCGGCTACGAGGCTGCGATGAAGTTGCTCGAGGAGCCTGAAATCCCCACGGCGATAGCATCGTGCAACGACCTGATGGCGCTCGGTGCGATGAGCGCCCTGCACGAGCGGGGCGTTTCGGTGGGTGGGGACGTCGCCGTGACCGGCTTCGACGACATCCCAATGGCTGAGCACTCACACCCTCCTCTGACGACCGTGCAGCAGCCCATCTACGAGATAGGGCGGATGGTCTGCGAGAAGCTGGTAAACCTGATCGCGGGAGAGGCGCAGGACACTAGGGGCGAGATACTGGCACCGCGACTTATCGTCCGGTCGTCCTGCGGCGCAACTCGGAGATCTGCGGTTGAGACGGGGGGGTGATGGCGAGAGGCGGTAAGTTTCTTGAAGGAAAGACCGAGAGTCGGTGGAGGTATGACGGGCTCCCGCTTGACCGTGCGCCCTCTGCGAGGAGCGCCCTTACGGCACGGGAGCATGTGTGGACAAGGAGGAATGTCATGAAAATGCGCGTGAAAGGAACTCGGGCGCTGGCCGCTCTGCTCGCTCTGAGCGCGGTCCTGTGGGGTGGCGCTGCGTTTGCATCGGGGCTCTCCGACCTGGTGTTCTTCTCCACCCAGTTCGCGCCGGTGGAGGAGCAGGCTAAGTTCCGCGAGATTCTGAAGGACGGCGGCTTCGACTACACGGCGGACTCAAACGACGGGCCCATGATCGACCTTGTGATAGCGGAGACCAAGGCGGACAAGGGGACATTGGGCCTGATAGGGGCTCTGCACGGCTCCTTCCCCCCTCTGCAGCAAGCAAACGCTCTCGCCAATCTGGTCGACCTGGCCGAGGACCTGGGGGAGAGCCGGGAGTTCGCTCCAGCCTACTTGCAGACCGGGCTCCTGGGTAGCGAGGACACACTGTACTATATCCCCTGGATGCAGGCGACCTACATCATGGCCGCCAATAAAAAGGCGCTCGATTATCTACCCGAGGGGGTGGATCTGAACACCATCACCTACAGTCAGCTCGCCGACTGGAGCAAGGCCCTCTATGAGGCGAAGGGCGGGCCGTTGCTCGGTTTGCCTCATGCGGGGCTCTTCCAGCGCTTCCTTCAGGGTTATCTGTGGCCCTCGTTCACCGGGGGAATGGTCAGCAAGTTCCAGAGCGTCGATGCGATAGCGATGCTCGAGTGGGTGAAGTCGGATCTGTGGCCGTACGTCCATCCTGAGTCGATCAACTACAACCTGATGCACGAGCCGCTGTTGAAGGAGGAGGTGTGGGTTGCGTTCGACCACACCGCGCGCCTGCTTCCGGCCTTTTCGGAGAAGCCGGACGAGTTTGTGGCCTTCCCTGCGCCCGCTGGGCCCGCGGGGCTCGGCTACATGCCGGTGATAGTGGGTCTCGCCATCTCGAAGGCCGCGCCGGACCCCGAAGCCGCCAAGCAGGCCATCGAGTATCTGACACGGCCTGGCGTGCAGGCCAGGGTGCTGAACGAGCTCGGCTTCTTCCCGGCGGTCGGCGGAGTGGATACATCTCACCTTCCCAAGGGAATAGCGATGCAGATGGAGGCTGTGAACACCCAGGCAAGCGCGCCAAACGCGATCGCGGCGCTGCTGCCCGTGGGGCTGGGGGCGAGAGGCGGAGAGATAAACCAGATCTTCCGCAACGCCTTCGACCGAACGGTTCTGAACGGAGAGGACGTCGGCAAGGTGCTTGAGGAAGAGGCCGCGAACCTGCAGCTTCTGATGGACGAGACCGGCGCCCCGGCGTGGCCGCCCGATCCCGCCTCCGACGGACCGAGCAAGGTGCTGTCGCGTTAAAAAGCAAACGCGCTCTTTTCGGGGAGTGCCCGTACGGCTCGGGCTCTCCCCGTCTCGAAAGAAGGTGGTGAAAATGAGCGTAAGCCCTCTTCGCGCCTCGGGGCGCAGGAGCTTCAAGTGGACCCCCTATCTTCTGATCGCGCCCGCGCTACTCTACCTATTGCTCTTCTTCGCCTGGCCCATGACCCAGGCTATCCAGCTGGCTGCCTGGGAGAAACACGGGCTTCTTTCGCTCCGTGACTCCCCGGGAGAGGAAGGCTCGGTCGGGACGATCGAGCAGGGGACGAGCATATCCGTGATGGAGCGACGGGTTGTCCCCCTGCCCGTTGAGGAGTCCGACGGGAGCGACATATGGTTCTTCGTCGAGGGAAAGGACGAGGGTGGCGGAGAGGTCCGCGGGTGGTTACCGGAGAGCCGAGTCAGAATCCGCGAGACCGACTCATCGGGCACCCCGGTGCTGGGCACCGTCCGCCCCCGCCTCGGTGCATCCGCCGGGCAGGGGACTGTTCTGCACGAGAGGCCTGACGAGCTCGGCGAGCCAGTCGGCGAGCTATCTGCAAGGGCGGAGGCGACTATCCTGCGGAGGTGCTCGCAGGAGGTCTGGTACAGAGTAGAGGGAACAAGCGGCGGAAAAACCGCCTCTGGGTGGGCACGGGGTCGAAACCTGCAGGTCTACGCGGACGGCGATAGCGGAAGAGTCGGCATCGGCGACACGGGACGCTTCACCCTGCTCCACATCCACAGGATGCTCAAGGACCGCTTTTTCCGCTCCGCGCTGTGGACGACCTTCCTTCTTATGCTGCTGATCATACCGGTGCAGCTCGTCCTGGCGATCGTGATGGCGCTGGTGATACAGTCGCGCATCAGATTCAGCCTGGTCTTCCTGGCGATATTCGCAATCCCGCTGGCTGCGTCCGACCTCGCGGTGGGGATAGTCTGGTCGTCCATCTTCACACAGAACGGCTTTCTCAACAGCCTGCTCTACTCCCTCGGCCTTATCTCAAGCCCTCAGCCCTACCTGACCGCCGCTACCCGCCACTGGATCCTGGTTGCCGTGTGGATAGCCGAGGTGTGGCGCGCGACCTCTCTTGTTATGGTGATCATCGTATCGGGTCTGCAGGCGATATCGCAGGAGGTGCTGGAGGCTGCCGAGCTCTTCGGGGCAACCCTGTGGCAGAGGGTGAGGTACGTCATCCTCCCGCTGCTCAAGCCAAGCATACAGGTGGCCCTCATTCTTAGGACGATCCTTGCGCTGCAGGTCTTCGCTGTCGTCATAGCCCTCGGCGGCGGGGACGTGGTGACAGTTCTGGCCAACGAGACCTACCGGCAGTACTACGCACTACGCAACATGAACGCGGCGGCGGCTTACTCGGGGCTGATACTGCTGCTGTCGATGGTCAGCGCTGTGTTCTATCTGCGCACCGTGCGCGGAGGGGAGGAGGCGATATCATGAGCGTCCGGGTCTCCGACGAGATGGAGAGGGTGCGGGCAAGGGCGAAGCGCCGCCTGGCGATTAGGCGGGCGCTTTCCTACCTGGTCGCCATCGTACTGTCCCTGTGGATTCTGCTTCCGATATGGCTGATCGCGTCGACCGCGCTGACGACGCCCGAGGCGATGAGGCACTTCCCCAAGGGGGTGCTCCCGTTCATCCCCTTCTCTTTCGACACGATGCGATTCTTCCTTGATTCTCACGGCATTCTGCCCGGCCTCGTGAACAGCGTAGTCGTCGCCCTGATGACACTGGGGCTCTCGACCCTGATCGCCGCCCCGGCCGGGTACGCCCTATCGCGATACTCATTCCGCGGGCGGGAAACTTTCCGGCTATCAATCCTGGCTGTGCGAGCCTTTCCAGTGGTAATACTCTCGATACCGCTGGCGTTCACATTCATCAGCCTCGGTATCTTCGACAGCATCCCGAGCCTCGCCCTGATGCACACGGCTCTGACCCTCCCCACCACGGTGCTGGTCATAGGCAGTGTTTTCGCTGGCATACCGTACGAGTTGGAGGAGGCGGCGCAGGTGTTCGGCTGCACGCCGCTGCAGGCGTTCCGCACGGTGGTTATGCCGCTGGCCCTTCCGGGCATAGCGGCGGCGGGGCTGTTCACATTCGTAATGTCGTGGAACGAGGTCTTCGCCGCGACTGTGCTGACTGTGAAGAACCGCACCCTGCCCGCCCAGGTGCTGGTGTCGCTGAGAGAGGCCTCCGACGCTTACAAGTTCGCGGGTGGCTTCTTCATGCTGGTCCCGTCGGTGATCTTCATCGTGATCATCCGCAAGTACCTGTTCAACATGTGGGGACAGGCCAGCAAATAATGAGAGAAAGGGGGCGAGGTCATGTCGGAGATCAGGATAGAGGGAGTTACAAAGCACTTCGGTGACTTCGTGGCAGTGAAGGACGTGTCGCTGGTGGTGGCCGAGCACGAGTTCATGGTGCTCCTTGGGCCCAGCGGCTGCGGTAAGACGACCCTGCTGCGGGCAATCGCCGGGCTCGGCATGGCCGACGAGGGACGGATAAGCATCGGCGGCAGGGATGTGACCTATCTTCCGCCCAGGGAGAGGCATATATCCATGGTCTTTCAGAGCTACGCGATCTTCCCTCACATGAACGTCTTCGACAACATTGCCTTCGGCCTGAGGATGCGCAAAGAGGATAAAACGGAGATCGAGGAGCGGGTCCGCCTGGCCGCAGAGCTTCTGCACATAGAGGGGATGCTTGACCGATATCCGTCGAAGATGAGCGGCGGACAGAGGCAGCGGGTCGCGGTCGCGCGGGCGATAGCCATGCAGGCGCAGGTGCTTCTGATGGACGAGCCGCTGAGCAACCTGGACGCACTGCTGAGGCTGGAGATGAGAGCGGAGCTTAAACAGCTGCTTGCCAAGATAGGCACCACCACTGTCTACGTCACTCACGACCAGGTGGAGGCCATGAGCATGGGAGACCGAATCGCCGTGATGCACGGAGGGACGATCCAGCAGGTGGACTCCCCCACCGAGGTGTACGACTTCCCCGCGAACGCCTTCATAGGCGGCTTCATCGGAAATCCACCGATGAACTTCCTGATGGGCCAGGTACGAAGGGGCCCGGGCGGAACGACAGTCAGGCTCGGGGAGTTCGACGTCGCACCCGCGGCCGAGATGCAGCAAGTGCTCTCCAAATACGACGGCAAACCCGTGGTGCTGGGCATTCGCGCCGAGAATCTGGAGACACTGAACGAGCAGGCACCGGACGCGCTGATGGCGGACGTGCTCGTTGTGGAACCTCTAGGCGCACAGAATTTGTTGACCGTGGCCTTCGGGGGACATAAGATCAAAGTGGCAACGCACCCGGCATTTCCGGCGAGCGCCGGAGGGAGAGTATGGCTTCGCCTCCCCTCCGACAGCATCCGATGGATGGACCCGGACACGAAACAGGCGCTTCGCCCCTCTGACCACAGGGAGGCTGCACGATGAACGACTCCGACGCACGAATAGGTGCCCTTCTCGCCCAACTCTACGGGGAGGATGCCGTGGGCGTGCACCAACGACTCGAGAGGTTGACGGCCTCCTACCGAGGCAGGATACCCGCTCCAACCGTGAGAAAGCCCATTCCGAGCGAGCGGGACACCATCCTCATAACCTACGCCGACCAGTTCAGCACGCCGGGAGAGCACCCTTTGCGCACCCTTCGCTCCTTCATGGACGAGCATCTTGCCGGGCACATCAGCGGAGTGCACATCCTACCCTGCTTCCCCTACTCGTCGGACGACGGCTTCTCGGTGGTGGACTACAGGCTCATCGACCCGGAGCTCGGCGAATGGGAGGACATAGCCGAACTGGGAGAGCGCTACCGCCTGATGCTGGACTTCGTGGCAAATCACGTATCGAGGGAGAGCGAGTGGTTCGCCGCCTTCACTCGCGGGGAGGAGCCTTGGAGCGACTTCTTCATCACCGTACCGGAGGGGGAGGACCTGTCCAAGGTGGTGCGGCCGCGGACCCTGCCGCTACTGACCAGGGTCGATATCGCCAAGGGAGAGAGGCTGGTCTGGACGACCTTCAGCGACGACCAGATCGACTTGAACTACGCCTCGCCGGACGTGCTGCTGGAGATGACCGACATACTGCTGCACTACGCCCTCAAAGGCGCGGAGATAGTCAGACTGGACGCGATAGCCTATCTATGGAAAACCCCTGGGACCTCCTGCATCCATCTGCCGCAGACTCACGCGGTGATCAAGCTGTGGCGGGCGGTTCTGGACGACGTCGCCCCCCACGTGATGCTGATAACAGAGACGAACGTCCCTCACGAGGAGAATATAAGCTACTTCGGCGATCCCCGTTCGGATGGGCAAGGCACGGACGAAGCTCAGATAGTATACAACTTCTCCTTAGCCCCGCTGACCCTCCACGCCCTCCTAACAGGCGACGCATCCGTCCTCTCCGGATGGGCTTCCGGCCTGAGGGTGCCGACTCGCGGTTCGTGTTTCTTCAACTTCATCGCCTCGCATGATGGCATCGGTGTGACCCCGGCCAAGGACATACTGAGCGACGCGCAGATTGCCGCGCTGGCGGAGCGAACCCTCTCCAACGGGGGGCGCGTATCGCACAGGGCAAACCCGGACGGCTCCGTCAGCCCGTACGAGCTGAACATCACCCTGTACGACTTTCTGAACGACCCCTCCAACCCCGACCCGACAACGGACGAGGCGCGTTTCATTGCATCACAGACAATCCTGCTTTCGCTCGCGGGTGTCCCCGGAATATACGTGCACAGCCTGTTCGGCACGCGCAGCTCGCCCGAGTCGTTCGCTCGCACTGGACGGGCTCGCTCACTCAACCGCAGAAAGTTCACCTTATCCGAGCTGGAGGAGATGCTGGCCGACCCTATACTTCATCACGGACATGTGTTCGACAAGACCAAACACCTGCTCGCTACCAGGGCGGGGGAGCGGGCCTTTCACCCGTACGGCGAGCAGAGGGTTGTCGGCCTCGGCAACTCTGTATTCGCTCTGCTGCGCACTCCACCGGACGAGGCTCGCCCGGTGCTCTGTCTGCAGAACGTCTCCGCCGAAGAAGCATGCACCGCCATAACACCCGGACACCTCCCCGGCCTCCGAACCTCCTGCCTGGACCTGCTCTCCGGCGAACGCTTCAGCGTCGAGAGCGGCAAAGCAAAGGTCCCCCTGGCCCCGTACCAGGGCCGATGGCTGACAGTTTAGATGGGGGGATATGGGCTACGCCTGCTTCCTGCTCATGGCCCTTTTGATCTCGCTGAAAGACCCCGACTAATCAGCCGGGCTTTCCTCGCCCTGAGCTTCCAACTTCTCCGGCGGCTCTTCGGCGACCTGGCCCTTTTCGCGCATCAGCTCCAGCATGGCCTGCGCCTTTTCATGCCCGTTCTCGGCCGCTATTAGGAACCACTTCTCCGCCTCGGCATAGTCCACAGGGACGCCCAGTCCCTCATAGTATCTCTTGCCCATGTCAAACTGCGCGTAGACATCCCCCTCCTCAGCGCCTCGGAGCATCCACTCAAGCCCCTCGGCAGAGTAAGGGGAGATCCTCCACCCCTTCGCGACCTTCACGGCGAAGGGAAGCTGATCCCTGGGGACCTTTATATCGGCGCTTGACGGCTGACCATCAAGGTCGGCGTCGGTCTGTACGGACTCTCCCGCGGCAAAGCACGGCACCGCGCCGCAAAACAGGAACACGATAAACATCAGAAAACCGGATGTTTTTCTAACCCTCATTGCTCAACCTCCATTTCGCATGCTTTAAAGGCAACGGAGACACATCCAGCTGAAGCTGGTTTTCCGCGCCCTGTGGTCTCGTCTTTGGCGGATTTGTTCCAGGAGCCTATCGAGACCTTATGATTAATAGGCTCCATATCCTTGAGATTTCCCCATTTTATGGCAGATAACACTTGAAGACAACGCCGCTAACGCGAAAGGGGCTGCGCGAGATGGATTCTCACACAGCCCCTCAAGCATTTTACTCTTTGAATGCCTGTCAGCTAATCAAAATATGCAAACGCGAAATCGTACTCTGCACCGATCAACGGGCGGGAGAAACCGTGAAGATTCGGGTTGGCCATCCAGGCCTTCCGGCGGAGCTGGAGGGGTATCAATGGCCCGTCGTCGAGGATGACTTTTTCTGCCTCGAAGATCATGTCCATTCGTTTTTTTGCATCCTTTTCCACCATTGCTCCTTTCACCAGACGATCATACTCCGCCGAGGCGTATTTCGCGGTGTTATGACTGGAGTCAGAGATCCATATCTCCTCATAGGACATAGGGTCGTCATAGTCGGGCATCCAGCCGCTGTAGACCAGCTCGAAATCGCCGACCTGCTCCAGCTGTGCGCGTTGTTTCCGCGTAACAAGACGGATTTTGAAGTTGATGCCGAGGTTTTTCTGAAGTTGCTGCTGAAGCGTCTCGGCCATCAGGCGCGTCTCCTCCTGATCTTGAATCAGGTATTCGATGGTGATCTTCGACGGGTCATCAATCTCCAGCTCCTCAAGAGCCTTCTTCATATAATCTTTAGCCTTGTCCAGCTCCTGCTTAGGGCTGTAGAAATCGAGCGGATACTCTGTGCCGTAATGCTCCTCAACGCCCTGCACTATCGGGAGGATGAAGCGCAACGCCGGCTGGTAGAGACCCTTTGTTGACGCGATTGTGTAACTGTCGCGGTCAATAGCGGCGCCGATCGCCTTGCGGAAGTTCTTATTGGCCAACCAGGGCTTATCCGGTATTTCTCGCATATTCACTTTCAGCCAGTCAAGAGCGCCGTTGTAGAAGAGCTTCGCATCGCCCTGATCCTGATACAGTTTGAATAGGTTGGAAGGAACGTCGACTATGTCAAACTCCCCGGCTTCGAACATGCTGAGCGCAGTCGACGTATCGGCAATCACCATAATCTCAACGCGATCAAGCTTCACAGCGTCCTTGTTCCAGAAATACGGGTTTTTCTCGAAGACTTTTGTCTGTTCGTGCTTCCACTCCTTCAGGATGAATGGTCCGTTGTACGCAGCATTGCTTGCGTCGGTCGCGTACGACTCGCCATATTTTTCCACAAGATCCTTCCTTGTAGGAGCAAAACTGCCGTGCCCGAGGAAGCTAATGAAATACGGCGTCGGCTCCTTAAGTGTAATTACAAGCGTCTTATCATCCGTCGCTTTCACGCCGACCTCGTTTGCGTCCTTCGTCTTTCCGAGGTTGTATTCCTCAGCACCGACGATGTAATATGCAGCGAAGGCGTACTCCATTGCAGTAGCAGGGTCGAGCATCCGCTTGATCGTGTACTCGAAGTCATGCGCGGTGACGGGCTTGCCATCGCTCCACTGGGAGTCGCGCAGATGGAAAGTGATAGTTCTGCCGTCCTCGGAGATATCCCAACGCTCAGCAGCACCGGGAACTGTTTTGCCATCCACACGACGTATCAGATTTTCAAATACGTGTGAGATAACTGTGAAGCTTGGGGCCGAGTTGCTTTTTTGAGGGTCAAGGGACGGAATTTCTGTCTCCATCGAAAACGTCAGCGTATTCTGCGCAGCGCATACCGGTAAACAGCTTACAAACGAAAAACAAAGTACAAACAGCGTAACAACTAAACTCTTTCTCATTTAAAACCCCTCCTTTTATTTGTTATATTACAATTCTACAAGCTCTTTGTTGAAAAATGTCAGCACACTATGTCCATGTTCGGTAACGATTACAGTGTCCTCAATGCGAATGCCGCCCCATCCGGGTTTGTAGATACCGGGTTCGATGGTGATCACCATACCGGACTCCAGAATTACGTCCGTATTCTGAGGCATGGATGGCAGCTCGTGAACTTCGAGTCCGACGCCGTGCCCCAGGCCGTACTGGAATGCCGGGTAACCGGCTTCCGTTATTACTTCCAGCGCCTTCTCGTTCAGGGTCTTGCCGTTGACACCGGGTGCGACCAGGGCAAGGGAATCGAGCTGTGACTTAAGGGTGGTTTCGTACGCCTTGCACTGCTCCGCTGTTGCCTTCCCACAGACGAAGGTGCGGGTTGTGTCCGAGTGGTATCCGCACTTCGTCGCGCCGTAGTCGATGAGAATGAAGTCCCCTTTGCATAGCCGCACGTCGCTTTGCGACACGGCATGGGGCTGCGAGGCTCGTGCGCCGAATAGCACCATCGTGTCGAAAGATGAGTCCTCCGCTCCTCCGGTCTTCATCCTGTAGTCCAGCTCGATTTTAAGATCCAGCTCGGATACGCCGGGGTGAATGTGATCGATAAGGTCGGAGAGCGCTCTGTCGGCGATTTGACAGGCGGCCCCGATCATCGCGGCCTCTTCAGGTGTCTTGATCTGGCGGATTCGCTCGATCAGCGAGCTTGTCGGCACGAACGCGATATTATGAGTTTGGATGGACTTATTGACCTCGTCATACTGCCCCCAGGTAATATGGTCTCGCTCGAATCCAAGACTGCGGAAGCCCATGTCGTGCGACAGCTTAGCGATGACGTCGGCGTACGGTGGGTGAGGAGCACGATGAGGGAGGATTTTTGCCGTGCGACATTCGCGCTCGCCCATCTCCGTATAGCGGGAGTCGGCTATCAGGAAATTGCCCTTATGCGACACAATCATGTAGCAATCATGCCCGGTAAAGCCCTCCAGGTAGCGCTGGTTCGCTGGTTTCGTCAACAGGAGCGCGTCGAGCCCCTCTTTCTCCAGCATCGCTCTCATTTTTACGTTTGTTGCATCCATAATATAACGCCTCACAAGTCTTTCCAGCAGGCTACATAGTGAGCGTCGGCCACCTGTCGCCAATCTGGCATTTTTTCTTTGCATATCGGTAGGACAACGGGGCATCTGCCGGAAAACCTGCACCCCTGCGGCGGATCGATAGGACTAGGGACATCGCCCTCCAACACAATGCGCGCTCTGGCACGCTCCTTAACCGGATCCGCGACGGGGATCGCGGATAGAAGAGCGCGAGTGTACGGGTGGCGCGGCTCCTCGTACAGACGATCACTTTGCGCCAGTTCGACTATCGTGCCCAGGTACATCACGGCAACTCGCTCACAGATGTACTTGACCATGCTCAGGTCGTGCGAGATGAACAGGTATGTCAAATCAAGCCGTTCCTGCAGGTTCATAAGCAAATTGACAATCTGGGACTGTATAGAGACGTCCAGCGCGCTTATTGGTTCGTCGCAAACTATAAACGATGGCTCGACTGCAAGCGCTCGCGCGATACCGATGCGCTGTCTCTGACCACCGGAGAACTCGTGAGGGAATCTGTTTCCGTGCTCTTTCGCGAGCCCGACCAAGGTGAGCAGCTCGTGTATTCTGTCCATGCGCTCGCGACCGCGATAAAGGCCGTGTATGT